>NZ_JACARS010000144.1:0-78131 GCF_013386485.1 Pseudomonas sp. P7758
CAGGTCCTCTTAGGAGCGGGAGCGCGGAAATACGGCAACGCATATACCTCAACCTTACGCGATATGAACCTGCCCACCAGAGTGCTATTAGCTCGCGCCTCGATCCCGCCTTTATTCAATGCCATCCAGTTTGAATCACAAAACCGGCCTTACGAATTTCATTTATCCGTCAATACGCGTGTCGGAAACACAGGAAAGCTCATGATGACTCCTTTGGTACGGCGCTGATCATTGCTGCTATGTGCGATCCATGCGATCTGGTACTTATGGGAATATTTTCAATATTGATATATTTTGCAATATTGAATAATGTCTCATAAAAAGCGACGAGCCAAAGCGGCAGATCGCACCTCGACGCTGAAACCACCCGGAACTCCCATGGAAAACAATAATAAAAGTACCCCGCTGCCCCCTTCGGTTGACGTACTGATCGTCGGCTTTGGCCCAGTCGGCGCGGCATTGGCAGCCCTGCTCGGTCGATACCACGTAAACGCCGTGGTGATCGACAAGCAGCACGAGATACTGCGCATGCCACGTGCCATTGCCCTGGATAACGAAGCCTTGCGTATGTTGCAGTTGATCGGCCTGCCCGAGGACGCATTCGATAAGCTGGTGATCCCAGAAGTCAAAATGCACTGCCCACTGGTAGGCCAATTCAGTCGCGCCAATACCAGCGGCTGCATCGACGGCCACCCCAAACTGGTAACTTTTTACCAGCCCGATCTGGAGAACGCCCTGCGCAGCCGGTTACTGCAATATCCTTGCATCACCACTTGCACGGGTTACGAGTTGCAGGATGTTCAGCAACATGGCGATCACGTGGAGGCTTTTCTGCTGGACGAAGATGGCATGACGTTTACCGTCAATGCCAAATACCTGATTGGCGCGGACGGCGCAGGGTCGCGGGTGCGTACGTTGATTGGCCAGGATTTCACCGGCCAGACCTATGCTGAAGACTGGTTGATCGTGGATGCCAATGGACGCCAGGGGCAGGCAATCGACCATGTTGAGTTCCTGTGTGATCACCGCCGGCCTACCCCCCATATGCCGGCCCCCGGTGGCCGGGAACGTTGGGAGTTCATGCTGCATCCCGGTGAAACGCGAGAGGAAATGGAGCAGCCGCATCGCATTGCGCAACTGCTGGCTCCGTGGGTAAAAGCTGCCGACTTGAGTATCGAGCGCACGGCGGTGTATCGCTTCCACGCACGTTGCTGCGACAGTTTTCAGAAGGGACGGGTATTTTTGATCGGCGACGCGGCGCACATTACGCCACCCTTCGTCGGACAGGGACTGGTTGCCGGTCTTCGGGATGCATGCAACTTAGGCTGGAAGCTGGCCTGGGTACTCGATGGCCGCGCCGCACCCAGGATACTCGGCAGCTACGACCAAGAACGCCGCCCTCACGCTAAAGAAATGATCGACCTGGCCAAACTGATGGGCCGCGCAGTGATGCCGCGCAATGCCGTCGTTGCCTTGCTGATCCACGGACTGATGAAATCGCTGACCCTGTTCCCGCCCGCCCGCCGGCTGTTTGAAGAGCTGGACATCAAGCCAAAGAATCGCTTCAAGAAAGGCTTGTTCAGCACGCAACGCAAAACGAAGTCGCTCCCTGTTGGCGGCCTACTGAACCAATGTCTGGTGCGGGATCCTATTCATGGCATCGTCTTGAGTGACGATGTGCTGGGTGATCAAATGACCCTTATAGGGTTTGGTAACGACCCTCGCCAACTGCTGGAAACTGCAACCCAGGAGCGATGGCAGGTCCATGGTGGTGGGTATTTGCAGATCGTCCAGCGAGGCCAACGGGGTAATCCAGACACCCATTGGGTCGAAGACCTGAGTGGTGAACTGCTCAAATGTCTGCCGAAAAATACGTTACTGATCGTTCGACCTGACCGCATTGTGATGCACAGCGGTGGCGCCGATCATGCAAATGAGCTGGCAAATGCATGCATGGCCTTGCTGGATAATTGAATCGATCAGCGATATTGACGGTAATTTGATTACTATCTTTGTCTTTCATCCCGCCGCGTCTTACATCATCAGGCATTTCCATGAGCGTAAAAACCGACACAGAACAGGCCACTCACACTCTGGAACCTCTGACCCGCGGCCACAAAAAAAAACAGCGCACGCGTCAGGGCTTATTAGATGCCGCGCTGCGGCTGTTCGCCCGTAAGGATGTATTTGAAACGGGTTTGTTGGAGTTGGCGGAAGAGGCAGAGGTCTCTACCGGCACCATCTACAACTACTTTCGCACCCGCGAGGAGGTAGTGGAGGCCGTGGGTATCGCTATGGCCAGCGAGTTTTCTGAGAGTATTTCCGGGTTAAGTGCAGGAGTTGAAAACGGTGCCCAGCGCATTGCAATTGGTGTGCGTCTATTTATCCTTCGCGCGATTGCCGACCCGAACTGGGCCAGCGCACTGGTGCGAATCGTACATTTTGACAAGGGGCTGCGGTCAACGCTCGCCATGCACGTCCAGGCGGACCTTCGCACCGGCGCAGAGCAGGGGCATCTGTCGTTTATCGATGAAAGCATCGCACTGGACCTGGTTATAGCCTGTGCAACAGCCGGCATGCGCAGTGCGGTTGAGGGCCGCACGGTTGAGCAACATGATGAGAAAGTCGCCGAGATGGTGCTTAAAGGCTTGGGTGCGAGCCCGGTGAAGGCTAAAAAGCTCGCCAGCCTTCCGTTGCCGCAACCTAACGAATAACCGATCCACTCTAAATGCCTTGTTCAGCTACCCATTTACGATAGCGCCGAGCTTGGCGCTTGGTTTTAAGCTGACTGGTAATCAGCGTCATTAGCGGCGAGATGCCAGGCTTGGTGGCTTTGCCCAGACTAAGCAAACCGAGCTGCTTCTTGATGATCGCCGTGATGGCAACGGCAACAAAGGCCTTATTCTTCCAAGATATCTGTACCGACTTTATCTGGGCGCCGTCCCCGGTCAACCATTGACTTGGCAAATTGGGTTCAAATGCCAAAGCGGTGGCCATTCCTACCATTGCCACAGATGGGCTGTTGATAACTATTTCAGCAATTTCCCTACGGCGGATCCCACCTGTGACCATTACAGGCATACGTGCCACACGACCAATGCGTTCAGCAAACTCCAAAAAGTACGCCTCTCGAGCGAGTGTTTGGCCGTCGCGTGTATGGCCTTGCATAGCAGGACTTTCATAGCTGCCGCCAGAAATCTCGACCAAATCCACGGGCAGTTCATTGAGCCGTTTAACGACCTCAATCGCGTCCCCCTCCTCAAAACCACCTCGCTGAAAGTCTGCTGAATTGAGTTTCACTGACACGCAAAACTGCGGTGCCACACGCGCCCGAACAGCCTCGATGGTACGAATGAGAATCCGCGCGCGGTTTTCCAAGCTACCGCCCCATTTGTCAGTCCGCTTATTGGTCAGTGGGGAAAGAAATTGGCTGAATAGATAACCGTGCGCAGCATGAATCTGTACGCCCGTAAAACCGGCGCGCTCGGCCAGAACAGCTGTTCGTGCGTAACGATTAATCAAGCCATGAATTTCAACCTCGCTCAGTGACCGAGGCTGAGCGAACAGCTTGGCGACACCGGGAATGTTCACCGCAATGGCTGAGGGTGCCACCGCCTCCTGGCCGAGATTGGCCATCATTTGCCGGCCGGGATGATTGATCTGTAACCAAGCCTGGGCGCCTTGACTACGGCATACGACGGCCCAGTTCTTAAACTGCTCAAGATAACGATCATTCTCCAGAATGACCCCTGCCGGACCGGTCAGAGCACGGCAGTCGGGCATTACATTACCAGTAATGATGAGCCCAGCCCCTCCGTCTGCCCATGTCTGATACAAGCGAAGCAATTCAGGACCAGGGGCGTGATTTTCATCTGCCAAATTCTCCTCCATAGCGGCTTTTGCAAGGCGGTTTACGATGCGTGTTCCATTGGGCAACAGCAATGGCTGAAACAGGGGCAATCCCGACATATCACTGATCCTTCAAATGTTGCGCCAAGGCGCCAAGGGGTTTTTTCAACGTGCGTCCCCACCATTGCAGCGACGATTCGGATTCATGCACAGGCGCCAGAGTCAGCCACTCGCCTTTCTCCGCATAGTGGGGAAATAGCGACAACGCATGACCGCGGGTGATACCCCGGAGTTCTTTTGCCCCCCAGACAGGAGATTGGCGTAGCGTTTGGATTTCGGCACCGACTGACGCGGCTGGTGCGATCGGATAACCACTGCCGAAAACCACCTGAGCAGGCTCCACTAGTTCCTTGATCACCGCCATGGACGCAGGTGAAGTAGACACGGCTGTATCGAAGTAAAAGCGCCGCAAATAGCTCATCACCCCGAGAGGAACGTCATCAGCGAATTCCGGCAAGGCGTTGGCCAGGGAAATACGCCATGCCGCATAAGGTAGAAAACCGCCACCATCCGCCAGAATCCACCGAATGCGTGGGTATCGCTCCATCGTGCCAGTGAAGATCAGATTGATCGCCGCGCGCGTGATGTCACAGACCATCTCCAATGCGTATGGTGGTGTACCCAGCCCTAATTGCGCGCTGCTGGGGTGCAGATTAGCCTGTAAAAAAACTGTGGCCTGGCGTTGATTTAACTCGCTCATCAACTCTTCGAATTGCGGGTCACCTAGAAACACACCATTACTGCTGCCCATCAACAGCACGCCATCAGCCTGCAAAGTGTCCAGGGCATAAATAGCCTCGGCGCAGGCAAGATCGGTTGCTGGCAACGGCAGTACGGCGAAGGAGCCGAAGCGGCCTGGATATGTGACCGCCATATCGGCGGCAAACTCATTGCAGCTACGCGCCAGATCGGCTGCGGCCCGACCCTCGCCAAAACAAACACCAGGCGCTGGTAATGAGGTGATCGCTGTCTGGATGCCTTGTGCGTCCATGAGTGCCACTGACTGTTGCACAGACCAGCTTGGAAGCGCCGTGCCCGTCAGAGCACCCAGCCCTCGACGCTGCAGGGCGTCGACAAATACAGGTGGCAGAATGTTGTGATGCACATCAATGCATTCGGCCTTGAGCTCTTCCTTGGTGGCAGCGGACTCACTTCGCACTTCTGACTGCGCCGCAGCAGTCCTTGGCAAGGAGCCCCCGACGACGCCTGCGCCCAACACCGTCGCCCCAGCCAGCAGGCTCGTACGGGCGACAAATTCTCGGCGATTCATAACACCTCCGTGTTTATCTTGTTATTAGAGTGGGTTACTGAATAGGAGCGTCGTGTCAACGATTACGCATACGTTCAGCTAGTGCGCCAAGCGGCTTCGTCAGGCTGCGCTTCACGCGGCCGGAAAAAGACTCGCCTTCATAGATTGGCGCTGGCTGCACGACCTCGCCCGGCTGCTGGTATTGAGGAAACAAACGTAGCGCGTAGCCACGATTGATCCCGTAGTGCTCATCGCTGGACCACAGAGTATTTTGCTCTAGGGTTTGACATTGCAGGCTCGTAGCGGGAGCCGGGGCGAACGGAAAATCACTGCCGAAAAGGATGTGATCCGAGTCAACTAACTCCTTGAGCGCTGCCATCGAATAGCGCGAGGGAGAGAGAGCTGTGTCGAAATAAAAACGCCGGATGTAAGTGAGAATTCCTTGAGGCGCCAGCTGCTGGAATTGCGGCATCGCATTGGCCAGGGAAACACGCCACGCCACATAGGGAAGAAAACCACCGCCGTGGGCAAGGATCCAGCGAATGCGTGGGTATTTCTCCATCGTCCCGGTCAGGATCAGATTGACGGCAGCGCGAGTGGTGTCGCAGAGAAACTCGATCAAAAAGCCAGGAGTCTTGAAGCCCAACTGTTCGCTGCTTTTGTGCAGGTTTGGGTGAACGAACACCACTGTGCCACGACGATCCAATTCGTTCATCAGTTCGTCAAAACGCGGGTCGCCCAGAAATACCCCATCGGTGCTGCCAAACAGCACGATTCCCTCGGCCTTCAGCACGTCCAAGGCATAAATGGCTTCGCTACAAGCAGTTTCGGTAAACGGCATGGGTAGTACCGCGAAGTTGCCAAAACGGCCCGGAAAATCATCACGCATCTTCGCCGCGTATTCGTTGCAATCTCGCGCCAGTTGCCGTGCCTGCGCCACACCGTCGCCCAAATGCACGCCGGGCGTGGAGATGGAGGTAATGGCACGTTGAATGCCATTCATGTCCATCACATCAATCGACTGCTCTGGCGTCCATTTTGGTAAGAGTGCACCCGCATGGCGCTCCATGCCCCGCTCGTAAATTGCGTCGCGGAATACAGGTGGAACGATGTGGTGATGGACGTCAATAAGGCCTTGCTTGAGGGTCATTGTTGTTATTCCTGGCGAGAACAGTCGCGACCTGGCCGTGGAAGCCCACGACAAAAACACACCTGCGATCAATATTGAACATTTGTGTTCACATCAGTCAACTGCGTTCGACACCAATGCCTCTTCAACAAAATTAAATAACACCGAAAATCCCTCTAGAAATGGTGTTACAGAACACCTCTCAAAAAAATAATCTTGAATCTGAAAATACTTGATTGACGAAAATTGAACAGTGGCGTTCAATCAGGTCAGATTCGAACGGTGGAGAACATTTGTGGAGTCAATGAATCCGGTGCAGCGACGCATCCATCAGGCCGCTTTGCGCTTGTTTGCCGAGAAAGGCGTCAGCCAGGTCAACATCAGCGACCTTGCCCAAGAAGCGGGTGTGGCCCGCGGCACCATTTACAACAACGTCGAGACGATGGACAAACTGTTTGAACAGGTAGCCAGTCAGCTCAGCGCGGACATGCATCAGCGCGTAAAAAAGAGCATCGACAGCTTTGGAGACCCCGCACAGCGCTTGGCCAATGGTATTCGTCTGTTTATCCGCCGCACCCACGAAGAACCGCACTGGGGCGCGTTTATGAGTCGCTTTGCGCTGAGCAACCTAGCCCTGCGGGAGATGTTCTCTAGCCAGGCCGTACCGGACCTCATCCATGGGTTGAGTCTCGGCCGCTACCAGTTCCGCCAGGAACAAATGGTCACGGTGATTTCGTTTATCGCCAGCAGCGTACTGGGCTCGATGTTTTTGGTATTGGAAGGCTTGAAGACCTGGCGTGAAGCCGGCACCGATACCGCCGAGCTGATACTGCGGGCGTTGGGAGTGAGCATTGAAGACGCTCGTGTGCTAGCCACTGTGGAGTTGCCGCCGCTGCCGCCTTCCGACTGATTCACGACTGAATACTGATAGCCCAACCCCGGTTTCCGGGGTGACGGGCAGCTTTTGCCTGAAAAAAGTGTTGGAGAATAATAATGAGCAAATGCCAAATCTTGACCCTGGCTACGCCGCAGCCGGCTCGCCACCCGCACCCTACGGTGAAAGCCCAGCGGCTTGCCTATCTGATTTTTCAGCGTCCGGACCTGGCCAAGGCGGAACAGTTTCTACGCGACTTCGGGCTCACCGTTTGCCATCGTGCTACAAATGCGCTGTATCTGCGCGGCACTGACAGTTCAGCCTATTGCTACCGCATCGAGAAGGCAGACGAGGCACGCTTCGTCGGTTTCGCACTCACCGTCGCTACACGCGAAGATCTTCTCAAGCTTGCGCGTTTGCCGGGCGCGTCAGCAGTAGAAAACCAATTCCAACCGGGTGGTGGCGAGCGGGTTCGCCTGCGCGACCCGTCGGGGTTCGTGGTGGAGGCTATCTACGGACAAGCGGCGGTCAAACCGTTGCAGCATCGCGCGCCTTTGCCCCTCAATCTGGCAGAGCAGATCCCGCGCATCAATGCCACCCAACGTACGCCAGCCAGTGCCCCGGAGATCCTCAAGCTTGGGCATGTGGTTCTGGAAGTGGCGGACTACCAGGCAACCTGCGCTTGGTACACCGAGCATTTCGGATTGATCCCTAGCGATGTACAAGTACTGCCTGACGGTTCACCCGCCGTGACGTTCATGCGCTTGGACCTGGGTGACGTCCCGGCAGACCACCACACCCTGGCCCTCGCGCAAGGCTTCATGCCCACCTACAGCCACAGTGCTTTTGAGGTAGTAGATGCGGATGCAGTAGGCATGGGGCAGCGCGTCTTGCGCGAGCGTGGATGGGTTCATGCCTGGGGCATAGGTCGGCATATTCTCGGCAGTCAGATCTTCGACTACTGGCAGGATCCTTGGGGCGACAAACATGAACACTATTGCGATGGCGATCTATTCACCCAAGGTCAGCCCACCGAACTGCATAGCGTCAGTGCTCAGGCCATGGCGCAGTGGGGGGAGCGCATGCCAAGGAGCTTCACCAAACCGAAGCTCAGCGTGCGCGCCATCCGAGCCTTGATCCACAACCTCAGACACAGCCCGGACCTGACCTTTCGCAAGTTGGTGACCTTGGCGCGGCTGTTCGGCTGAGTCCGTCGGCAACGCTCGCAAATGCAGTACAACAACAACCTGATGCCACGCAGCATCAGCCGATCGACTCCTCGGGAGCTCCTGTCATGGCAGTGCATGTAGTCCGCTTCGAACATCTGAATCGTACCCAATGGGGCGTGATAAACGCCGGCAGAATCACGGTGATTCCCGGTGACTATGCCAGCACCGGCGAATTCATCAATAACACCAGCGTCACTGAGCTGGCCCGGATGAATGACGGTGATCTCCCCCTGACTGCGGTCAAGTTGCTTTCGCCCGTCACCCGTGACCAACAGTTCGTCTGCCAGGGCGCCAACTACCGTCAGCACATGATCGAGTCGGGCATGGACCCTGACGCCAAGCACTTCAACATGATCTTCACCAAAGCCACCAGTTGCATAGTGGCCGCCGACAGTGAGCTCATCAAACCCGGTAACGTGCGCTTCCTCGATTATGAAATCGAGTTGGGCCTGGTGCTCAAACGCAACATCACTGGCCAGGTGACTGTCACCGACAAGACCCTGCACGAATTCATCGCTGGAATCGTCGTGGTCAATGATTATTCAGCCCGCGATATCCAGATTCCGCAAATGCAGTTCTACAAGGGTAAAAGCTATCGCACCTTCGGCCCTGTCGGCCCTTACCTGTGCCTGCTCGAAGCGCCCGACATGAACTACTTGAAGAACCTGCAACTGCGGCTGACGGTCAATGGGCAAGTCCGACAAAACGATAGCACCGCCAACCTGGTGTACGGCCCGGCAGAAACCTTGACCGAGCTGTCCGGTGTACAGAATTTCAACTCCGGCGACCTGATCGCCACGGGCACGCCAGCCGGGTGCGCGCTCACCGTGCCTTCCCCCGCGAAGCAACGAATCGGCGCCTTGCTGCCGGATGCGGTGAAGTGGAAGATCTTTCTGAAAACCCAGGAGAGCCGCACGCAGTACCTCAAAGCAGGCGATGTTGTCGAAGCCAGTATTCGCAGCGCCGATGGCAAGATTGATCTTGGCACCCAGCGTAATCTTGTGGTGGAGCAAGCCTGATGGCGATCACAAACCTGGCCGATATTCAGGCGCTGGAACGCACCCCGCTCAGTCGTCAGGGACTGTCGGCGAGCACCTATGATGCTTTGGCAAATTGTGCGAAAGAGCGCCCGAATGCGCCCGCCCTGCGCTTTTTTCTCGACGGGCAGAATTTTCGCAAGACCCACGATTGGACCTACTCCGAGCTGCTGATCGACATCACCCGCGCTGCTAACGCGTTCCACGAGCTCGGCCTGGGCGCGGACGACGTCATCGCGTTTATTTTGCCGAATTTGCCGGAAACCCATTTCACCATCTGGGGCGGCGAGGCGACAGGCATCGTAATGGCGGTCAATCCGTTGTTGGAGGCGTCTCAGATGGCCGACCTGCTGCGGGCCGCCAACGCCAAAGTCGTGGTCACGCTGGCCCCGACGCCTGGTAGCGATCTGTGGCCACGACTCGCTGCGCAACTGGACCAGTTACCTAGCATCAAGCACGTGATCTGGGTGAACATGGCGCCCTATGTCAGCACGTTTAAAGGGTTGGCATTGCGCTGGATGGCCAAACGGGAAAAAGCACGCTACCGGCATCTGGCAATTGCCGACCTGCGGGACCTGATGAAGAAGCAGCGTCATCAGTACCTGAACAGCGCCAGGCATATTCGCGCCGAAGATCCGTCTTCCTACTTCTGCACAGGCGGCACCACGGGGTTGCCGAAGATTGCCGTGCGCAGCCATGGCTCCGAGGTTTTCAATGCGTGGGCCATGGCTCGCAACATGGAGCCTAGGGAACCCGGCCTGGTGATTTTCTGCGGCTTGCCGCTATTCCATGTGAACGGCCAATTGGTCACCGGCCTGATGCCGTGGACCAAGGGCGACCAAGTGGTGATCGGCACGCCTCAGGGGTACCGCGGGGCCGGGGTCATACAGAATTTCTGGGCGATGGTCGAGCATTTCAAGATCAATTTTTTCTCTGGTGTGCCCACCGTATATTCCGCGCTGCTGCAACAATCGATAAAGGAGCACGACCTTAGCAGTCTCCAAAGCGCTCTTTGTGGTGCTGCACCCATGCCGATAGAGCTGTTCAAGGACTTCGAAGCGCAAATCGGCGTTCCTATTCTCGAAGGGTACGGCCTCACTGAAGGTGCCTGCGTTTCGTCATGCAACCCTGCGGGTGGCGAACGCAAAATCGGTTCCATTGGCCTGCGTCTTCCTTATCAGGAAATGCGTGCGGTGATTCTGGATGAACACGGCAGTTACCTGCGCGATGCGATGATCGACGAGGTAGGGGTGATAGGTATTCACGGCCCTAACGTATTTATTGGCTACCTGCAATCCGAACACAATCAAGGCCTATGGATCGATATTGACGGCCATCGCTGGCTGAATACCGGCGACTTGGGACGCCAGGATGCCGATGGTTATTTTTGGCTCACCGGGCGCAAGAAGGAACTGATTATTCGCGGCGGCCATAACATCGACCCCAAACAGATCGAAGAAGCGTTGCAGGCGCATCCGGCCGTCGCGCTGGTTGCCGCCATCGGTTGTCCCGACGCCCACGCCGGTGAGGTGCCCGTGGCGTATGTCCAGCTCAAGCCCGGGCACAAGTGCGCAGCGTCAACATTACTGGCATTTGCCAGCCAGGCCATTTCCGAACGCTCGGCCGTGCCCAAGCGCATCGAGATCCTCGACGCCCTGCCGGTGACACCGGTCGGCAAGATCTTCAAGCCGGCCCTGCAGCAACTGGAAATCGCCAACGTCGTACGCCAGGAGGCAGCCAACGCGGGCGCGCAGGATATCAGCGTAAACGTGTTGCAAGACCCGCGTCGCGGGCTGGTCGCCCACATTGGCGCCGGCGCCCATCGTGAGCAACTCGTTCCCCTGCTCGGGCGCTACAGCTTCCAAATTGAATGGCTCGGCTAAACAGCGCTTAGCGCTGCCCGCTGAGTTGAGGAGGCAACCACTGCCACCCGCAACCTGACCATTGAGCTTCATCAACTAAGCACCGAGAACCAGCTATGGCGTTTGCCATGGTCTGCGAGACCTGCTGCGCCTCGAAAACCATGCAGGGACGCGTAACGCACAACAAAAACAACAAGAGGTAGTGAACGCAATGACTCGTAAACAACCCCCATGGCAACAGGTTCGCCTGCCGCTCGCTTTCGGCATGGCCGCATTGGCCAGTGCGCCCGCATCGGCAATCAACTTCGATATCGGCGAGATCCAGGGACAGTTCGACTCCAGCCTCTCGGTAGGCTCCAGTTGGTCCCTAGAGAACCCGAAGCAGGAGCTGCTAAGTAGCCATAGTGCCGACGACGGCCGACTCAACTTCAAGAAAGGCGACGCCTTCAGCAGGGTATTCAAAGGCGTCCACGACCTTGAACTAAAATACGGGGACAGTGGCGTATTTGTACGCGGCAAGTACTGGTATGACTTCGTACTCAAGGATGAACATCAGCGCTTCAAGGACATCGATGACCACGGCCGACAGGAAGGTGCGAAAGCTTCCGGCGCCGAGATTCTCGACGCCTTCATTTACCACAACTACCTGATCCGAGACTTGCCCGGCACCGTGCGTCTTGGCAAGCAGGTGGTGAGCTGGGGCGAAAGCACTTTTATCCAGGGCGGCATCAACACCATCAATCCGGTGGACGTGACCTCTTTTCGCCGCCCCGGCTCGGAGATCAAGGAGGGCTTGATTCCGGTCAACATGTTCTACCTGTCGCAGAATCTCACCGACAGCATATCGGCGGAGGGTTTCTACCAGTTGGAATGGCAAAAAACCGCGATCGATAACTGTGGCACTTTCTTCTCGCAGACCGACGTGATCGCCGATGGCTGCAATGGGCTGCCGGTGGGGCCGATACTCGACCAGAATCCGGCGGCACGAGCGGCCCTTTCGCCGTTTGGCGTGCAGCTGTCGAACGAAGGCATCGTGATTCCCCGCGGCCGCGACCGTGATGCTCGCGACGGCGGCCAGTGGGGCGCTGCACTGCGCTGGTTCGCACCGGAACTGAACAGTGAGTTCGCCGGGTACTTCATCAACTATCACAGCCGCCAACCCTACGTCAGCGCCATCAGCAGTGCGCATGCCGCCGACCTGGGTTTTGCCCCGCAACTGTGTGGCAACGTCGGGGTACCGGCAGGTGCCTGTGGCGGTTTCCTCGCCAGCCCCACTGGCCAGAGCCTGGCACAGGCCTACCGCCTAGGCACCTCGCAGTATTATGTCGATTACCCGGAAGACATCCGCCTGTACGGCCTGAGCTTCAGTACCAGTCTCCCCACTGGCACCACTCTGGCAGGCGAGATCAGCTACCGGCCCAACATGCCGCTGCAGATCAGCCCCGTGGACTTGATCAGCGCCGGTATCGGCGTACCGGCCCTGACGCCGGTGCTGTCATCCGGGGCGGCGCCATTGGCCAATGGCCAGGACGTCTCCGGTTATCGACGCAAGGAAGTAACGCAGGCACAGGTCACCGCCACGCACTTCTTCGACCAGGTCATGAATGCCGAACGCCTGACCCTGATCGGTGAAGTGGGGCTCACCCATATCGGCGGCCTGGAGGGCAAAGGGGGGCTGCGCTATGGCCGCAGTACCGCCTACGGTCAAGGAGAGTTGTACCCCAACAACAGCCTATGCACCAACACCACCAATGTACAGACGCCTTCCAACTGCAACAACGATGGTTTCGCCACCAGCACCTCTTGGGGTTATCGCGTGCGCGCTATCTGGGACTACAACGGGGTGATTCCGGGCGTTGAATTGCACCCGAATATTGCCTGGTCCCATGACGTGAAAGGCTACGGCCCCGAGCCTGGCTTCAACGAAGGCTCCAAGGCATTGAGCCTGGGCATCGATGCCAATTACCTGAATACCTACACCGCAAGCCTGTCCTATACCGACTTTTTCGGCGGCGCCTACAACGTAAACATCGACCGCGACTTCATCGCCCTGAGCTTTGGCGTGTCCTTTTGAGTGGAGCCAACACAATGAAAACTCTGACCTTATTTGCCACTACACTCACCCTACTTGCTACAGCCACGCTGACCCACGCTGCAGTACCAGCAAGTGAAGCGGCGAAGCTGGGCAACAGCCTGACGCCCGTCGGTGCAGAAAAAGCCGGCAACGCCGACGGGAGCATTCCCCCATGGACCGGCGGGCTGCCCGAGAACGCGGGCAGCGCAGGGCCCAATGGTGCGCTCAGTGACCCCTTCGCGGCCGAAAAACCGCTGTTCACCATCACTCCGCAAAATGTCGCCCAGTACCAAGACAAACTGACGCCGGGTCAGTTGGCCCTGTTCAAGCGCTACCCCGACAGCTTCCACATGCGGGTGTTCCCCAGCCATCGAAGCGCGGCCCTGCCCGAGAACGTAAACCAGGCCATCGCTAGGAACGCAGTAAAGTCGACACTTATATCTGGCGGCAACGGCCTGTCGGACTTTGAAATCGCCACGCCCTTTCCTATTCCCCAAAATGGGCTAGAGGTGGTGTGGAATCATATCACCCGCTATCGCGGCGGCAGCGTGCGGCGTACCCACGTCCAGGCCACGCCACTGGCAGACGGCACCTTCAACCCGGTGTACTTCAAGCAGCAGTTTACTTATCGCGACCAGTTGAAAGACTTCGATCCGCAGAATCCGGGCAATGTGTTGTTCTACTACAAGCAATTGGTCACTGCGCCCGCCCGTTTGGCCGGCGATGTGGTTCTGGTCCATGAAACCCTAGACCAGGTGAAGGAACCGCGCATGGCCTGGATCTACAGCGCCGGGCAACGTCGCGTACGACGTGCACCACAGATCGCCTACGACGGCCCGTACCCAGCCTCGGACGGCCAACGGGTGGCAGATAACTTGGACATGTTCAACGGCGCACCGGATCGCTACGACTGGAAGCTGCTCGGCAAAAAGGAAATCTACATCCCCTACAACAGTTTTCAGTTGGAGTCGCCCGCACTGAAGTACACCGACGTGATCAAGCCGGGGCACATTAACTCCGATATCACCCGCTATGAGCTGCACCGAGTATGGGTGGTTGAGGCCGACCTCAAGGCTGACCAGCGTCATGTCTATGCAAAACGCGTCTTGTACTTTGATGAGGACAGCTGGCAAATCGCCCTTGCCGACCACTACGATGCACGCAATACCTTGTGGCGCACTGCCGAGGGCTTCATGACGCCGCTGTACGACAAGAAGATTCCGTGGATGGGTGTCGAAGCCCTGTATGACCTCATCAACGGCCGCTACCTAGTCTCCGGGATGCGTAACGAAGAGAAGGACAGCATGGACATCGGCTTCAAGGCCGTCGCGGCAGAATACACACCAACCGCCTTGCGCAACGACGGCATTCGTTAACGCATCGTCAGTATGGTCGAGACAGAGTAAGAGGGTTGGCCGCCAGCACAGCTGGCGGCTTCATACCTGCCACTCTGCTTCAAGGCGCACCAGGTTACTTACACAGGCCAGCTCATCAATGCGCGAGCCACAACAGTCTCCAGTTGCTGTCGCACAGTTCCCGCAGCGGCTTGCAGGCACAGACCGTCGAACACAGTCTGAATGTAAAGCGCCAGTGCGTCGGCATCTTGTGTGCTGGCCAGGTCACCCTGCTGCTGCGCCAGCTCGAAACGCTCGCGCAGCATTGCTCTTATACGGTTACGTCGACGACTGAGTTCTGTAGCCACATCACATTCAGCCAAGCCGTTCGCAAGCCCCGACTGAACCAGTAGGCAACCCAAAGGCTCGTCTGCAGTGGTGAGCCACTCAACGGCACCTATCAGCATTCGCCTGGCGGCCTCGCGGCCTGTAGGTGCAGCCAGGATCCAGTCACGGTGGGCGAGCCTGCGTTGGTCGTAGCGTTCAAGCACGGCATCAAACAACCCGCGCTTGCTGCCAAAGGCGAAGTAAAGGCTAGGGGCGCTGATACCCATCGCCTTGGTTAATTCCGCCACAGAGGTGCCGTCGTAGCCTTTGCTCCAGAAAATATCTGTGGCCTTGTCCAGAACGGCGTCCTCGTTAAACTTTCTTGGACGTGCCATCGCCTGCCCTCCTAATAATTTAGCGATCATTCTATTATGAGCTTGACCTGCCTCGCTAGCACTCGTAATGTAGTGATCACTAAATTACTAGTGAGGTGAAAACATGGCGCAGACACTTGTTGGAAAAATAGCGTTGGTTACCGGAGGTAGCTCCGGCCTGGGCCTGGCCACGGCAAAGCGCTTCGCACGCGAAGGTGCTCGGGTATTCATTACCGGTAGAAACCAGGCTGCTCTTGATGATGCCGTTGCCTTGATCGGCGAACAGGCTGTGGCGATTCAGGGGGATGTCTCCAACGATACTGATTTGGAGCGCGTATCGCAGGTTGTCGGCAAGCAGGCGGGGCGACTGGACATCCTGTTTGCCAATGCTGGAATTCTTGAGCGCGCACCTCTTGGCGAGATCACCGGAGAGTCCTTCGACCGTCTGTTCGCAGTGAATGTAAAAGGGATGGTGTTTACCGTTCAGAAGCTGCTGCCACTACTAAGTGATGGGGCCAGCATTGTATTGGTCTCTTCACTGGTCGGCAGCAAAGGCATGCCCGGCAACAGCATCTATGCCGCCACCAAGGCAGCTATCCGCAGTTTCGCCCGCGGCTGGATGCTCGACCTTAAGCATCGCAACATTCGAGTGAACGTTATCAGCCCGGGAGCCATTGAAACCCCCGGCCTCAAGGGTGCGGCGCCGGACAAGGAAGCTGCAGATGCCATGCTTGGCCTCTTCGCCGAACTGATCCCGGTTGGGCGCGTCGGACAACCCGATGAGATTGCCAAAGTAGCCGTTTTCCTGGCATCCGACGGTGCCAGCTACATCAACGGCGCTGAAATCCCAGTTGATGGCGGCTGGGCACAGGTGTGATCCCTTTTACTCACTAACAGAAGGTCAATCATGGGCAAGATATTGGTGACAGGCGCCTCTGGCGAATTGGGCTCTCAAACCCTGAAAGCACTGCTGCAAATCACGGAAGCGAACCAATTGGTTGCGATGGTCCGAGATCCTAGCAAGGTTCAGGCACTGTCGGCGCAAGGTGTGGAAGTTCGGCGCGGCGACTATCTGGATCAATCGTCCCTGATTGCAGCATTTGAGGGCATCGAGAAGGTGCTGATGGTTTCGGCAGTTGCGTTCACGGACCGTTTGCCACAGCACCTTAACATCATCCAGGCGGCAAAATATGCCGGTGTCAGCCACCTAGTCTATACGTCGATCCAGCGCAAAACCGGGTCAGTCAACCTGATCTCGATGGTGACCGAATCGGACCTTGCCACTGAGCAGGCGTTGGTAGACAGCGGGCTGGCTTACACCGTTGTACGCAATAGTGTGTACCAGGACTCAGTGCCATACTTTTTGGGAGCACACTGGGCCTCCAACGGTGTTCAAGTTACCGCAGGTGATGGCCGTGCAACGCTAGTTTCACGAGCAGATCTAGCGTACGCCAACGCATTGATCCTTACCCAAACAGGCCACGAGGGCAAGACCTATACCCTTGGTGCCAGTGAAGCGATTTCATTCCGAGAAATAGCAGCGGCATTATCAGAGGTCGTTGGTAGGAAAGTCCCTTATCAGACCGTGTCGAAGGAAGTGCTCGCCGCAAGGCTAGTCGGTGATGGCATCCCCGCTCCTGTTGCTGACTTTTTGCACGAGTGGATCGCTGCGGTGAATACAGGTGAATTCGAGGAGATTACCGGTGATCTGGAGCACTTGATCGGCCGACGTCCCATCAGTTGCCTGGAGTTCATTGGTTCAAATTATAGCGCTGTAAATGAGTCACTATGATGCCTTAGCTTCGCTCAACAAGATCGATAAGGAGCAAATAGCGAGAATCTGATGTGAGGTCATGCTCGGTTTTCGATATCAGAATTAGCACATTAGGTAACTCGCACGGCGCACGTAAATGAATCATCCCTAGTTTCGTAAACACCTGACGGCCGCTTTTGGCCGATTTTTTCTGCCCAATGTGAAAGGCAGAAATCGGCCAGAAGCAGTCGGTCGCGATCAGAAAGGTTTGACGACAACGAGTCGCTCTCGCACTCTGTTTATAACCCATTCATTCATCAGGTTCCCGCATGTCATTAGCGACCGTAGTGCTGCTCGACTCCTGGCCACAGCCAAGTACGTCGCCTGAACCAGTGGTGTTCGCCACGGACACGCAACTATGTTTACGGTATTACACCACCGGAGAAGAAATAGCTGTGGTTCATTTTCCGCTAGTAAAGAAAATCCAATTCGGTTCGCCAAACGACGAAGCTTTGGGCGGCCATCCGCTCATTGGACTTGGCCTAAAGCATTACCAAATTCATCGAATAGATAATTCGCCTTGGTTAGCAGAGCTTGAGCAAAGGAACGCCATTCATCCTCGACACGACAAACAGCGGTTCATGAAAGATGCTATCCACTATGTCTTTACGTTTCAGGACTCTACCTTGGAATGCATCGTAATCGAGGGGGCGTTCTGGCATCCCAAAGTGCAAGTCTTTACCTCGGAGCAGGAGGCAAAGGATGGCTGGCGCACACTGGTGAATGACGTGGGTGCATTAACCCAATAGTCAGGAGCGGATGGCTGCGTTGGGTCGATAGCACCCGTCGTGACGGGTAGCTACTGACTGGAAGCTACCGCTGTGCCCTATCGGCAGCTAGTGCACTACCAATGATAACCAAGCCCCAACGTAAGTCCGAAATCTCCTTGCGCGGTGCCCGCACCTGTCGCGCGATAGGTCCACTTCCCACCCCTGGAGCGCGCCGTCAACCCGATGGCCAAAGCGGGCTCACCCTCGTACACAGCCGTTGCCATTGCCACCATCGACTTGCCCGGCGAGGACGCAACCGGTAACCCGGCGGTGGCCATCACCGCCGCAATACCGGCGTACACGTCCTGCCGCAGGCTGCCGACGCGGCGGTCGGTATAGTCGTTGGCCTCCGTTAGCGACCGATTGGCGGCTTGGTTCGAAAGCCGAGTTGCCTGGCGGAAATTGACAGCGTCCGTGCCTTGCACAGCCTCGGCTGCATGGCTGATCTGACGCTCGGCGCCATACGCACCGACTGCCACGCTACTGGCACGTGTGGCTTGGGACCCCGCCCCCAGCGCCACGCTATTTTTCGCGTTGGCGCCTGCTTGCGAACCCAGCGCAGTACTCTGTTTCGCCTGAGCAGTGGCACCAGCACCGGTGGCGACACTGCGCTCGCCTTCGGCCTGAGTCTGTGCCCCGAGCGCAACCGATTGGCTATCCGGACGCGTGGATACGTTGTCGCCGGCTTCGCTCGCATCCACGGCAATACCGGAAGACTGCTGGCCCAATTGCCTGGCCTGCTGATTCACTGCCTCCAGTTGGCGCCCGTTGACGGCATCGAGGCTGGTAGAACTGACCTCGCCGTCCTCAACGCCACCCACCGTGCGCGAGCCTTGGCTGCCACTGATGTCGACCTGGGCCCCATCAGCAATGCCGGCCAACTGTATGTCACGACTGACCGGATCCTGGCGGACATGCCCCACCTCACCGTTGTCCATCTGTTTGCGCAGTGTCTCGGCTTGCGCATTGATGGCATTCGATTGGTCGTCGGTAGCCACCATACGGTCATCGAGTAGACCGAATGCCTGCCCGATGGAGTCGACCTTGATCAACTGAGCCTCGGCACCGTTCTGGCCAGACTGCGTCACTGCATAGGTGGAAGGGCTCGTCGAACCGTCGGCGTTCACGTTCGCGCCGCCGCCCATGGCGGTAGCCAGGAACTGGTCATGTGCTTTAGCGGAGACCTGGATGTGCCCGAGAACCGTTTCGCCTTGGGCGATACCTTGCAGCCTGGCGGCTGACTGGTCCGCGACCTGGCCGGCAAGAGTTGCACTGGCGTGCGCTGCGCTGGCGCCATCACGGGCAGTAGCAGCAGCGGATTGTGCGGCCTCGGCACTGCCCTTGGCCGCCTCCGCGCGGCTCTGTGCAATGGCAGCGACGCCTGTCGCACCGACGGCTACGCTTTGCGCCTGGTCAGCCATGGTTTTCCCAGCCAGGGCAACACTCTGGGCTGCCACCGCCGCGCGATCAACGTCATCCAACTGACCCTTGTTCACCGCATCAGCCTGTGCGCTACCGGAAGCCAACCGGGCGATGCGGGCCGGCTCGCTGGCTGAACCGCGGCCTGCGTTGTAGACCCCGTCGATACCACTCCACTGCAACGTGTCATCGCGCAGGCCCTGGATGTTATCCACCAGCGCGTCTAGCTCAGTGGCCTGGGTACGCACGGCATCGTTGAGCGTGGAGAGATTGCCCGCCACCGCGTGCAGCGCCTCACCTGCATTGTCGTGGCTGGTTGCAGGCTGAGCACTGCCAGCGGCTGCGATCAGGGGGATGTTATAGCCAGGTGCCGTGGGCTGGCCTTCAGCGTCCACGGCAGCGCCACCTCCGAGCAGCCGAGTGATGGTCTCGCGACCCACGCCCGCAGCGGCTTTTACCGCCGAGTCCAGGCGCTCTACCACCGTTTGCCCGCCGTCCAGGCCGCCGAGCTGAATCGCAGCCACATCAGCGGTGGACCGGGCGGCGTTGGCAGTGCCCTGGGCATTATCGGCCGTTCGCTGAGCGACCGACGCGACGCTTAACGCCGTGCCGGCTGTCGTTTGTGCTGCAGCGGCTCGATGACTTGCCTGCGTCGCTACGCCTTGCGCCTGGTCGGCGTCGGACTGCGCTACGACGGCGACACTCATCGCATCGATGCTGGCGCTGTTCGCTTGCTGTGCTGTGGTGTGGGCCGTGTCGGCCGAACGCTGTGCCGTGTTTGCCGCATCCAGAGACGCATTGGCGCGGCTCTGGGCAGCCAGGGCCTTCTGATTGACCTGCGAGGCGCTCAGCAACGCATGGTCGGCGGCGCTCTGCGCGGTCTGCGCAGCCGTCTGAGCGGTGGATGCCGCACCCAACGCAGCTTCAGCGTTGGCTTGAGTCTCCAGTACGGCATGCTGTGTGCCGGACGCCGCGTCGGAAGCGGTGTCGGCACGGCTTTGAGCCGCCTGCGCAGAAGCATGCGCGACGGTGGCGAGGTTCAGCGCCCGGCTGGCGGTAGTGTCGGCAGCGCTGGCTGCTTCTCGTGCTGTCGACGCGACGCCCAATGCGGTATCGGCGCTGTTGCGTGCGGCCATGGCAGTGATATTCGCACTGGCAGCCGAGCCCTGCGCAGCGCCTGCAGTGTTTTGCGCGGCATCCGCAGACCGCTGCGCCTGCAAGGCTGAAGACAACGCGAGGTCGGCAGTGCCTTGGGCCCCGTCCGTGGTGGCCTGAGCGTTTTCCAGCGCGTCCAACGCGCTGTCTGCACCACGCTGGGCGACATCGGCCAGGTCTTGAGCAGAAGCGGCGGTTTCGTGAGCGTTTTTTGCGGTCCCTTGGGCATTCTGCGCATCGGTTTGCGCTGTGACGGCCGCTGCACCTGCCGTGTCAGCTGTTTGCCGGGCGGTGGCTGCCGTTGTCTGGGCGGCGGTCGCCGCGTTCAGTGCGGCGTTGGCTGAAACCTGCGCCGAGTCGACCGCGCTGTGTGCGCCCGCAGCCGTGTCCTGGGCTCTGTCAGCCATGTCCTTGGCGACCCCACCGGCACCCTGGGCGGTCGACGCGACCCCCGCAGCCCGATCGGCGATTTCACGAGCGGCAGCCGCTGCATCCTGTACCGCGTTCGCCGCGTTCAGGGTCTGGCCGGCAGTGGCTTGCGCGGTTTCAGCGGCCACGTCGGCCTCCCTGCCCACAAGCAAGGCCGCATCCGCAGCGCGCTGTGCACCATCGGCCCTCTCCTGTGCACTTGAAGCCGCAGTGGCAGCCTGGTCCGTCCGGTCTTGTGCATCCGCTACAGCAGCCTGCGCCGAAGTGACCGCATCCGAGACGGCATCAGCCGAGCGCAGGGCAGCTGTCGCGGCAGCTGCAGCCTTGTCCACGACATCTCCCACTTCCTTGACACGGGTTTGCGCCGCGCTGGCCAGAGCCTGCGCCGTCGTAGCGCTGGCGTGTGCCTGCGTGGCGGCGCCTTGGGCGGTCTGCGCCGAATGCTGAGCGCTTGCGGCAGCAACGTCGGCACGCTCAGCTACCGCTTGCGCGTTGGCGGCGGTCGTACCGGCCTTGCTGGCGGCGCTTGCCGCCGCGCTGGCGCTGCCCTGGGCTTGATTGGCGGCGGCAAGGGCACCCGCTGCCTCCTGGGAGGCATTGTTGGCCTGTGCCAACGATGAGTCGGCGGCATCCTTTGCCGCCAACGACACCTGATGAGCCTTGTCCACAGCAGCAGTGGCGGTGCCGGCCGCCTGTTGTGCACGCAAGGCACTGCTTTCAACGCTGTCCAACTGACCTTTGTTGACAGCATCCGTTACCGCCACGCCGGCAGCCATATTGATAATCGACATGGGCACGCCAGCGTCCCTGTCGGCGTCATACGCACCCGTCTGGGGGTTCCAGTAGAACCTCCTGGTCGCCCTCAACACCTGGGATTTTTCCGAGATATCCATGACGGAATCGAACACTTCACCCATGCGGTCATCAGTGACGTTGTGCGCTTTGTCCAAGGCCGACAGAGCCCCCAGCAGCGTGGTGGGCGACGGTGTTTCCGGGGCAAGGCTGGTCAGTACAAGTGGTATCGGTACTATCCGATTGCCCTGGGCGAGCGGGCCGGTTCCCAAGGCCTGTGCCATCGATTCACCGGCCGTGGTCTCACGTGTTCCAAGACGGCGGATCGCCTCATATCCCGAGAATAACTGGGCACCGTTAATGGCATCGGTACTTGTGGCGTTCACCGCCCCTGGAGCTACAAAAATCCATTGGCGCAATCGCGCCGCACTGCCGCCGCTGACCGTGCCGACCGCGCTGTTGCGCTCGAAGGAGTAGACGCGTCCATTGAGGGTCACGGGCGTAACTTCGCGCAGATCGTCAGTGGCCGAGAAGCTGCCGAGCGCGACACTCGCCCTCTGGGGGGCCTGGGCGCTGTAACCAAGTGCCAGGCTTTCCAAGTTCGATGCGCTCGCGTTCCTGCCGATCGCTACCGAGTTGTCCCCTCGTGATACTGCGAATCGCCCGCCGGCGAACGAACTCGCACCGCCCGCCTGCGCGCTCGCGCCGAGTGTAGTGGCATACTCACCTGAAGCAGTGGATGCCGAACCGAATGCAGTACTGAATGTATTGGAGGCCGTAGCGGTATTCCCGAACGACAGTGCATAGGGGTTCCGGGCCCTGGCGGTAAGACCTAAGGCCATGGTCCAGGCGGCTGTACTCTGGGCACCGCGGCCGAAGGCAAAGCCGTTATCAGTGGCAAGCGGGGCGCCAACCTCAATGCCGGAATGGCCAATCGCGATGCTGCCGTTGACACCTCCCAACATCAGCCGCCCACCGTTGATATACAGCTCCCCGCCCAAGGAAAGCGAGGTTGCACCAACACCCGGTGTTCCTAACGGCCGATAGAACATCACGCTCTCGGTTTGGCCATCCTTGGCGTTCGAGTCACACTGCCCCGACTGACCATCCTTGAAATTCAAGTTTTCGTTCAAATAGGCTCTGTCGGCCCCGGTGCCTGCAGTATAAGTATTTTGGGGGTCATTGAGACTGACGCATTCGCCGCTGTCATTCGCATTGATGTGTACACCGTTGCCTGCACGGGCATCAGACACGCCCAGCAGCGCCGAAACTCCGGTAAGGGTCAGCAGGCCGAGAGTCGGCCAACCGGGTGATGTGACCGCAAACTCGGGGCAGTAGAAGCCGCGAATGAGGGAGCGAAGTGAGTTGAGAGGAACAGCATGCGGACAAGCGACCTGCGAATCGAAACGCAATGTGACTTTCACGATGACTTACCTGAGACATTGACGGATGCGTCGAACCGAAACAAGGCACCACGGCAATCCGATGGCTGAGACGGGTTCCACGAGTGGTAGCCGCTACGACAGCGGGCAATGATTACTGAGGGTTATTGTGGACAGTGAGGCTGGTGGAGAACATCGGACTGCTCCTAAATCGGCAGGGAGGGTCAGACCCTCGACCTGCCGATATCAGGACCTACCATTCGTAACCCACGCCAACCGCCAGCCCGACACTTCCTTGGGCACTGCCCGAACCATTGGCCTTGTACGCCCAACGACCATCCTCGGTGCGCCCCGAGAGGCCGACGGCCAAGGCTGATTGCCCCTCGTAGACCGACGTTCCCATGGCCACCATGCTCCTGCCCGGTGTCGACGCCACAGGTAAGGCTGCCATGGCCATCGCTGACGCGATGCCGGCGTAGGCATCCTGACGCACTGCACTGATCTGGCTGTCGGTATAGGCATTGGCCTGTCGTAGGGTACGGTCAGCGGCCTGGTTGGAGATCTGCGTGGCCTGGCCGAGATTGACGACATCGGTCGCCTCGCTGGCGGCTGCTACGTTGGTGATTTGCCGCTCCGCACCCGGCGCACCCACTGAGACGGTATTCGCCCGCTGGGCCTGGGAGCCGGCGCCAAGCGCGACGCTGCTCGGCGCATCGGCCTTGGCACCAGCCCCCAGTGCAGTGCTGCGAGGCGCTTGGGCCACAGCACCTGCCCCCACCGCAACGCTGCGCTCACTGCCGGCCTGGGCGTTGGCCCCGATAGCCACGGCCTTGCTACCCGGCGACACCGTTGCCTTTTCATTGCCTTGGGTGTCAACGGCGATGCCGGAGGCTCGTTGCATCAACTGCTTGACCTGCCGGTCGACGGCGTGGAGCTGTCGGCCATTGACGACATCGGTGCTGTCGACGCTCAAGGCACCCTCCTTCACACCCGTCAGAACACGAGGTCCCTGCGTACCCGTGAGATCGACACGAACGCCGTCAGTGTCCCGCGCCACCTGGATGTTCCGGTTGAGGGAGTCCTGGCGAACCAGGCCGACCTGTCCGTTGTTCACCTGCTCGCGCAAGCTGGCCATGTTCGCTGTGGCCTTGTCGGCCTTGCCGTTGACTGCATTCAGCGACGCGTCGAGTGTTTCGATAGCCTGCCCGACGTTGCCGGCCTGGACCTGGCCAACGGGGCCACCCTCAGAGTCGATCCGGGTCACAGCGTAGGCCGGTGCTTTCAACGAACCATCCGCGTTGACGGCAGCGCCACCGCCCAGCGCATCAGCCAATGCCTGTCGGCCTGCGTGGTTCGCTGACTGTATGCGATCAAGCACGGTTTCACCATCCTCCAGCCCCTGCAATTGTGCTGCTGCGCGCTCCGCCACCTGGCCAACCTGACTAGCGAATGTGTGAGCAGCGTTTGCGGCCTCACGTGCGTCAGCAGCAGTGCCGCCAGCGGTATCGGCAGCATATTGCGCGGCATCAGCGGCGGTCTGGGCGAAGGCAGCAGCATCCATCGCGCCATCCGCCGTCCCCTGGGCCCGAACCGCTGCCGCCCGGGCTGCGTCAGCGGCGCTGCCGGCCTGCGATGCGGTGGTCGCGACGGTATCGAGCTGTCCCTTGTTGACGGCATCGGTTTGCGCAACACCGGCCGCCAGGTTACCGATACGTGCCGGCTCACCGCGATCAGCGCCACGACCCGCGGTATAAGCACCGCTAGACTCGTCCCACACAACGCTGTCGTCACGCAGCGCCCGGACATCCTCATCCAAGGCACCGAGTGCCGCGCCTTGGCGGTTCACAGCGGTGTTGACCGCGCCGGCATTGCGGTTCAAAGCAGTCAGCGCATCGCCCACGTTGTCCAGGGTTTGAGGAGCGGGCTGAACGCTGCCATCGGCGTTGATCTGACTGATTGCATAGGCCGGCGCCGTCGGCTGTCCATCGGCGCCCACGGTGGAGCCTCCTCCCAATGCCTTGGCGACGAATTCACTGGCCGCACCTGCGGCGCCTCGAATAGCCGCGTCAATGCGCTGGATGACAGTCTGACCGTCGTCCAGGCCCTTGAGCTGACCAGCAGCAATGTCGGCTGTGGCCTTGGCCCCATCGGCGGTGCGTTGAGCCGCGTCCGCTCCTTGCTGGGCATTGTTTGCTGCGCCCAACGCGTTGTCGGCGCTGGCCTGTGACGTTGATGCAGCCTGCAACGCATCGCTTGCCGAGCGCCCGGCGGCGTCCGCGGTGCCCTGGGCCTTGTCTGCCGCGTTGCGCGCAGACGAGGCCGAAGCCAGGGCGGTATCGGCGGACCTCTGCGCGGTTTCAGCGGTTTTCTGCGCGCCGGAAGCCGAGCTCAATGCCGTGTCAGCCGTGCCTTGGGCAGCATCTGCGGCGTGCTGTGCCCGGGCCGACGAGGCCAATGCGCTGTCAGCTGTACTCTGGGCGTTGCCCGCCGCGCTTTGCGCGCTGGCTGCAGCGATCAGCGCTGCATCGGCCGTGCCTTGGGCCCTCTCGACCGCCTGATGCGCCGTGGAGGCCGTGCTCAGTGCCTGGTCTGCGGTGGAATTGGCGGCGTCGGCCGTGCGCTGTGCCGTGGAGGCAGCACCAAGGGCGGTATCCGCCGTGCCTTGCGCGGCATTTGCGGCCTGTTGTGCACCAGCCGCCGAACTGACGGCGGCATCCGCGCGATCCTGAGCCGATTGAGCGGCAGTCTGCGCCCCTGTCGCCGTTGCCAATGCCGAATCCGCCACGCTTTGGGCCGCGTTGGCGGATTGCCCGGCACCCTCGGAGGCGCTGAGCGCCTGATTGGCTGTAAGCTGCGCGGCATCGGCGCTTTTCTGCACCACGGCGGCCTTGTCCAGCGCCGTATTAGCGGTGCCTTGGGCCACGTCGGCAGCCTTGTGAGAGCTGGCGGCTGCAGCCAAGGCGGCATCGGCGGAGCCCTGGGCGGCCGTAGCGGTTTCGCCGGCCCGAACAGCCGTGTCCAACGCCTTATCGGCAGAGCCCTGCGCAGCATTCGCGGCTTGTTGGGCGCTGGAGGCCGTGGTCAGCGCGGTATCGGCAGTGCCTTGGGCTGTCGCGGCGCTTTTTTGCGCTTCAGACGCCGTACTCAGTGCTGTGGTGGCTGCCCCTTGTGCGGCTTCGGCCGTCTTCTGGGCAGTGGCTGCCGAGCCCAGGGCCGTGTTGGCGACACCCTGTGCGGTTTCGGCCGTCTGTTGTGCAGTCGCAACGGCCCCTTGCGCCCGTTCGGCGATTCCCCGGGCGGATTCGGCAGTTTTCTGGGCGTCAGCCGCGGAGTCCAGCGCGGTACTGGCCGTCCCTTGCGCCGCGCCTGCGCTCTTTTCGGCGCTGTCGGCCTTGGCCAAAGCGGCATCGGCAGCAGCTCGCACACCGTCTGCCGCCTTACGGGCATCATCGGCACCGGCCAACGCCGAGCTCGCCTTGCCTTCTGCAGCCTCTGCAGTTCGCTGCGCCGTCGTTGCGGAATTCGCCGCCACGTCCGCAGCCTCCTGTGCAGCCTGTGCCAGTTGCTGCGCGCCGCTTGCCGACCCCAGTGCCGAGCTGGCGGTGCCTTGGGCGGCATCAGCTGTCGCCTGCGCGGTTGATGCCACCCCCATCGCGGCAGTGGCGGAACCTTGCGCGGCTTCTGCAGCTTTCTGTGCGGTTTCGGCCGAGCTGGAGGCGTCCTTGGCGGTGCTCTGCGCATTATCTGCCGTTGCCCGTGCTCCCGCCGCCGTTTGCAGGGCAGCGTCGGCACCCTCTTGCGCCGCGCTTGCCGTTTTGCGGGCATCGTCAGCGGTGGCCATCGCTGCGTTGGCACCGGACAGCGCGCTGGCAGCAAGGCTGTTCGCGTTATTGGCCGTACTTTCCACGGCGTCCAACTGGCCCTTGTTCACCGCGTCGGTAGCAGCCACACCTGCGGCTACATTGGCAATCCGGCTCTCAGGGTGGGCGCCTTCGCTGGCCGTGTAGGCCTGCTGGTCCTCGCTCCAACGCAGGTATTTCTCAGCCATCGCCAAACGAACTTGCCCTGCCGTTGCGTTGGCCAGTTGATCAACATCATTCAAGGCTTCCTGCGTACCTTTATGGGCCTGATCCAAGGCCTTGATCGCCCCCACCACCGATGTGGGCTGTTCCACGCCAGTACCCAGGCTGGTCAGGGAAAAGGCCGGCAGCACCACCTTGCCGTCCTTGACCGCAGTACCCTCACCGAGGGCATCCGCCACCGACTGAGTGGCCACCAACTCCCGATCCCCGAGCTTCTGGATCGCATCGTAGGCAACGAATAACTGGGCGCCATTGACGCCATCGGTGCTGTTGTTGCTTACCGCCCCGGGGGCCATGTTGATCAGTTGGCGAGTCTGGCTGGCATTACCCAGGCTGACTACGCCCATGGCCGACGTACTATCGACACTGTAGGCAGTGCCATTGATCGTCACCGGCGCAACCGCCTTCAGGTTTTGCGTCGTTGAGCCACTGCCCAGTGCAACGCCGTAGTTGTGTTGCGCGCTGGCCTTGTTGCCCAAGGCAACCCCTTCATTACTGCTGGCCGTCACGCTGGCCTCAGAGCCCACCGCAACGCTGTGGGTGCCGTCCGCCCTGGCGTCGCGACTCGCGGCAAAAGCCCCGCCGCCACTGGCCGATGCACCGGCGCCCACAGCCGTGGCCCGTTCTCCCGCCGCCGTCGTATTTGCGCCGATAGCCGTGGCGTACTGATTCGAGGCCTGGGCGTTATAGCCAAATGCGTGGGCATAGTCAGCCAGGGACTTGGCCTGGAACCCCGCCGCCATGCCCCAGCGGCCGAGGCCTTGGGCCCCATGACCAATGGCAGCCCCGTCGGCGCTGGCTTGAGTACTCTCGTTACCAATCGCCATATTGCCGCCGGGCTGCCCGAGGATCACCCGGCCGCTGTTGACGAACAGTTCGCCGCCCAGGGTCAGAGAGGTCGCCCCTACGCCAGAAACGCCCCCTGGACGGTAAAACAGTACCGAATCGGTCTGCGAACCTTTAGTCGCGGAATTGCACTTGCCCGAGGCCTGATCCTTGAAGATCAGGTTTTGCGCAAGATACGTCGCGGCATTGCCATCGTTGTTCTGCGGGTCATTTAAACTTACGCACTGGCCGTCCGCATTCGCGTTGATGTGCACACCATTGCCGGCATGGGCAGATGCACTCAGCAATGCCGTTATGCCGGTCAGGGTCATCACCCCCCATATCGCCCAATCCAGTTGAGGCCGTGGGGACTGACAAGAACCAGGTGCATGGCAATAACGCATGCGAACCCAGTAGCGAATCGGATTTAACGGGGCTGATAGCAGGAACGCAAACGGCAAGACTGAACGCGACGTGACTTTCACAATAACTCACCCTGTAGCACACACATCGTCAGGTATGAGGCCTCACGAAGTGGCATTGAAGCGCAGAAGCAACAGCTGTTGGCGACAGCGTGCGTGCACTCGTTCTGTAATGCCCGCACATGCTGCGAGCCGCCATGAATCGGGGTGAATTCTGTAGAGCGCTCGCCAAATCCGATATCGGACTGCTCTTAAATTTTCGGATCAGCACAAGCCGGGCCCCAGACAGGGTCCAGCCGCGATTTAGTCCCAGTCTTATATTTCTCTCACATCGCCTTTGCTCAAATGTGACCTCACCACAACCACCGAGCATCAGCTGATGGCAGCCCACGTCATCGTTCCCTCCGAGCACGCCCTGCAAAGCCTGGTCATCCTGGCCAGTGACGAGCAGTACGCCCACCGCGTAGCCACGCAGCTCAACGGGAGCCCCCTTTTTCATATCGAACACATCGATTCGTTGAGCGAGTTGATGACCCGCTTGCGCAAGCAATCTGTCGACATCATCGTCGCGCAGATTCATGCCGACCATGTCGACAGCTTGATGTTGCCGTGCTGTGTCAGCGACCTGAATGCTTCCGGGCTGCTACACAGCATTCCGCATATCGTCTGGACCGCACAGCCACAATCCGAGCATGCGCTGCCCCCCGGCGTACTGACCGCAGGCCTTGAGCAGGGCTGGACGCACACTCTCAATGGCGTCTCGACGGCAGCCCTGGCTTCCCATGCACGCCTGGCCAGGGCTTCAGGTATCCAGGTCGAGATCGCTGTTGAACAACAACCCGAACAGCTCCTAGCAATTATCAGTCAGTTGGCAAACACCGCCCATCCGGCGCCGCGCAGCCCAAACGAGGAAAAACTGGAGCAATTGCTAAATGACGATGAAGTGATTGCGGCCCTCTCCACAGGAGATGGATTAAGAGTGGTCTACCAGCCTCAATACGACCTGGTGACACGAGCAGTCGTCGGGGCGGAGGCTCTGATTCGCTGGCACCACCCGCAGCATGGAGATGTGCCACCCTCGATCCTGATCCCGATGGTCAATCAGCTTGGACTGGATCTATTGCTGTTCAGCTTTATCGAAAAGACCGTGATCGACACTCTGGGCAAGTTAAACCGTGCAGGCATTGAGATCCCCATCGCCATCAACGCTTCAGCGCGAACGCTCTGCGCCTATGGCCTGGCCACGCGACTCGCGCAAAAGATGCACCGGGCGGGATTGCCTTGCAAACGCCTCAAAATCGAGCTAACCGAAGACCTGGCGCCCGACAGCGAACTCGCCCTTTCAGCCTCGATCACCGCTTTGCGCGCCAAAGGCTTTCGGGTCTCCCTGGACGACTTCGGTGCAGGTGCTGCAACGTTGTCGCTGCTGGCGCGCATGCCGTTCGACGAGATGAAGATTGACGGTGCCCTGGTACGTGCGCTGGGGCAGTCCGCACACTCTTCAGAAATCATCTCGGGCATCGTCGGTCTAGCCCAGCTATTTAATATCAACCTGGTCACCGAGGGTATTGAAGATACCGAGAGTATCGAGTTGCTGAGCAAGCTGGGTTGCAACGTTGGGCAGGGTTTCGCCCTGGCCCGGCCGATGGAGAGTGATGTCTTCCTGAGCATGATCACTGCGTAGTGATGCGTTCATGCGCATCGAACCTACAAATGTGATCTCACGCGCGCCGGAAGTAATCAAGGCGCTGCTAAATGATATTTACAACCCCTGCTGGAGCCAAATTGATAGATGGTCTTTAATCAACTGGTTAACCGGCTACTTTCGAGTGTCCATCGGCAACCATGAAAACCATACGCATAGCGATCCTTGATGATCATGCAGTGGTACGCCACGGCCTTGTCAGTCACCTCGCCGAAGAGTCGTCCATCGAGATTGTTGGCGTCTATGAGACCAGCCGTGAACTGATACGCGGCATGGCGACGATGCCTGCCAACGTCTTGCTGCTGGACTTTGCTCTGGGTCGGGATGAACTGGACGGTGTCTCCCTGATTCGCGCCTTGCGGAGCCGCTTCCCTGACTGTCGTATCCTGGTACTATCGAGCCATCATGAGTCGGCCACGGTGTCGCTTGCCTTGCGTGTTGGGGCGCGAGGGTTTGTAGGAAAGGATGAGGGCTTGGGAAGCCTGCTGAAGGCGATTCGTACCGTTGCCTCGGGCGCTATTTACCTGAGTGTCGACATGTCTTACCAAGTGGCCGATGCGGTCAGGCCAGACGAATCGACACAAATGTCGATCAGTGATAACGCCTTGCAGCGCGCCGCCTTGTCGGCGCGGGAGCAGGAAGTGATCCGCTGTTATCTGGAAGGCATGACCGTGACGGAGATCGCCGAGAAGTTCAATCGCAGCATCAAGACCATCAGTACGCAGAAGGCCACCGCTTTTCGCAAGCTTGGGGTCACCTCTAACAACGGCTTGTTCAAGATCATGAAAACCCTGGACTAGACATGATGACCAGGAACTGCGTTCGTTGGGGCGCCAGCCTGTGCCTGTTGATGGCCGCGACATGGGCTAATGCCGGCACGCGATTTCCCGAACCTGATTTAAGCGTCGAGGAAAGAGTCTGGATCGAACATCATCCGGTATTGCGTGTCGCCGTAGTGGGCAGTCTTTCCCCTATCGAATACGTGGAGAACGGTCGCCTCAAAGGGCTGTCGGCTGAGTATTTGCAGCTGATTGCAGACAAGACCGGCATGAAGATCGACTATGTTGCAGCTCACTCGATTCAAGAGCGCATAGAGCTCCTGACAACTGGACAAGCAGACCTTATCTCCACCTTCAGGCTTAATGGGCCCGGTGTTAAAGACCCCCGACTCCTGCTAACTTCAGCCTATTTGAATACCACTACGGTCATCATCACCCGCATCGGACGCCCGCCTCTTTTCGAGGCTGAACAGCTGGACCAGCTGACCGTGACCCTGCCCTCCTTCGATCGATACAAAGATTTCCTCGCGACGAAGGCACCTGGGGCGAAATTGATCATCGGCGGCAGCGCCCTGACGATGCTGCAGCAAGTTGCCGAAGGCACCGCCGATGCTGCGGTGGCCACTGAAGCCTATCTGCTGCCGTTCCTCTATCGCCAGTTCCAGGGCCAATTGCAGATATCCGGGGTGCTCACCGGTATGGCGTCGCAAATTGGCATGGGCACTCGGAAAAACGAGCCTTTATTGCACTCAATCATCCAGAAGACGCTCGATTCGGTCACCCCTGACGAAGTTCGCGTCCTGCACGCCAATTGGCTGCGCGAACATGCCACCCAGGACCTGACGATAAGGGAAGTTGTGTCCCACTACCCTCATGAGATCGCGTTAATTGTCCTGGTGGTAGTGCTATTGCTCATCACGATTTACCAAACCCAGCGCATGCGCCAGCGTGCCGAGCGCAACGAGCGGGAAAAGGCGATGTTCCTGGCGGTCATGAGCCATGAAATCCGCTCGCCGATGAATGCGGTGGTGGCGGCCGTCGAACTGTTGCGTAACACACCGCTGGACAAGCAGCAACAGCACTTTGCCGACCTGGCCAATCACGGCGCGCAATCATTGTTGAGGCTGCTCAATGACGTGCTGGATATATCCAAGCTCGATGCGGGGCAGGTCAAGCTCGAATACGAGCCGGTGAGCATCAGCACCCTGGTGCATAACGTCGTTGATCTGCATCGCTTGCGGGCCCGGGAGAAGCATTTATCGATCTGCGTCAATGGCGAATCCCACCTGCCACTGTTGATGCTCGACAGCACACGTATTGGGCAGGTGCTGCACAACCTGCTGTCCAATGCCATCAAGTTCACCGAAATCGGCGGAGTGGAAGTTACCTATGCGATCAGTGACCTGGCTTCGTCGCGCAACAAGGAGCTGCGATTGACCGTCACCGATACCGGGATCGGCCTGAGCCAGGAAAGCCAGGCGCGCCTTTTCCAGCCTTACAGCCAAGCAGCACAATCCTATAAGCGCTCAGGTGGCACCGGCCTGGGGCTAGTCATCTGTCGCGACCTGCTCAAACTAATGGGCGGCACCCTCACACTGGACAGTTCGCCGGGCAAGGGAACGCGTGTTGAATTGTCATTGACCGCGGAGTTGGCACCGCCCGACTCGACAGAGGCCGAAACCGTGCTCCCCGCCACGAACTGGTCAGCGACATCCGCACCAAAGGCATTGCGCATTCTGGTTGTGGAGGACACCGTCGCCAACCAAGCGGTATTGCAGGCACAGATCGAGGGGTTCGGCTGCACACCGGTGATCGCCAGGGACGGCGCCCAGGCCGTGGATTGCTTCGAACAAGGCACATATGACCTGATCTTGATGGACTGTGACCTACCGGACCAGGACGGCTATTCGCTGACGCGCCTGTTCCGCATGATCGAACAGGATGCCGCGCAAACGCGCTGCCCCATCATTGCGATCTCCGCCTCTACGGGCAACCAGCATGTCGCCCGATGCTTTGATGCCGGCATGGATGGCATCCTCAGCAAGCCGATCAGCCTTGGCAAGTTGCAGGATGCAATCGAGTTATGGTGCGGCGTGACCCTGACTTTACTGCCACACCCCTTCGCCCTACGGCAACCTGTGGGTCACCAGCAGATCCTTGAAGCATTGGAACGGGACCTACTGGCGCTACTTGAAGGGATGGTTCTGCGCAACCTGGAACCGGCCCTCCACGCAGCCCACCGTCTACACGGCGCAGCACTCAGTATCGAATGGCCAGATGTGGCCCGCCAAGCGGGACAGCTGGAGGCCCTTCTCAGGACTGCCACGCCATGGAGCGACCCAACCTGCGCCACGACCTTACAGGCACTGCTTCATGGGTTTCGCTCCACGAGCTTCAGCCATCCCGTTTTCGACCCGCCCGTCCCTCCCGCGGCAGATTGAGATTCGGGTCTGTGAATTAAGAGCAGTCTGATGTGATTCACCGCCCTGCCCCCATGAAAATCGGTCTTGTCAGCTAAAGACTAACTCAACCGCTCCCAAGGTTTGAATGATGGATCCTTTGCACGAGATTCAAAAACGGCAACTAAGGCTGATAGAGTCAGCCTCCGTTAACGAAGCCTGCGCCGTTGACTTGCTGAGTCTATTGCGCAAGTTGACCGCGGCCGAAGCCAGTAATGTCCTAAATATCGTCACGCTGCTGCAAAGCGAGGCGGAATTTTTGCGCGAACTTTCAAAGGAAATGGCCACGCGAGAATATGAGGCACTGTGAATCGCCCCGGATTCTCTAGACACCTTGCAAGCTCATTGCGTAACGCTTTTTAAACTCTACCGGTGACAGCTGATTGTTGAAACCATGGCGGCGTTTTACGTTGTAGAACATCTCGATGTAATCGAACACATCACTACGAGCGTCTTCCTGCGTGGTGTAGATTCTCCGCTTGATCCGTTCCGTTTCAGAAGCTGGAAAAAGCTCTCGGCCACGGCGTTGTCATGACAGTTGCCTCGGCGACTCATGCTGGCAACCAAATTGTTTGCCTTCAAAAAGCTGCGCCAATCATAGCTGCTGTACTGGCTACCTTGGTCGTAGTGAACCATCACCTCCTGGTTCGGTTTACGCCTCCAAACCGCCATCAATAACGCATCAATGGCCAAATCACTGGTCATCTGCGACTTCATTGACCAGCCGACGACCTGACGAGAAAACAGATCCAGCACCACCGCCAAATACAGCCAGCCTTCATACGTGCGAATGTAGGTGATATCGGTGACCCAAACTTTGTTGGATTCTACGACATCGAACTGGCGCTTCAGTAAATTGGGTGAAGCGACCGCTGGCTTATCGCCGTACTTGCCAGGGCGGAGTCGGTACCCTGTCTGAGAGCGCAGACCTTCAAGACGCATCAGCCTCGCCACACGATGCCGACCACAATCCTCACCGACCTCGCGCAGATCGTCATGGATTTTTCGATAGCCATAAACGCCACCGCTTTCCAGCCACGAATGCTTGATCAAACCCAGTGATCGTTGATCGTCTTTAGCACGTGCAGATTGCGGTTCAGACAACCAAGCGTAATAACCACTGGGATGGACTTTCAGCGTCAGGCAAAGCCGTCGAATCGAATAGTCGCCCGCTCGCTGCTTGATAAAGGCGTACTTCAACCGCACTCCTTGGCAAAGTACGCGGCGGCCTTTTTAATATGTCTCGCTCTTCAGTGACGCGCTTAAGTTCCGCTCTCAGGCGACGCAGTTCAGCGTGCTGATCATCATCCTGCTGCCGTTCTTCTTGGGGTTTGCTGTAGCGCTTTATCCAGGCATAGAGGCTATGCGTCGACACGCCGAGACGGGCGGCTACCTCAGCGACAGGCAGCTTCTTTTCGGTCACTTGATTGACTGCTTGGATTTTGAATTCTTCGGAGTAACGCGGGTTGCTCATGGCACCTCCTAATTGGCCTCAGTTTAAGGCAAAGAGGTGTCTATGAAACCCGGGGCGATTCACACGTTAGACAAAAGGGCCGCCGTTCAGGCCCTCGCCGCCAGCCACCGCTTAAGTAGCTGACAAAGGTCGGATCGACCAGACGAGCGGAAAACCTCGTCCATGAACATTAATCGATGAACAAGCACATTCATTTTGAGCGCATTGAGCCCAGCGGAGTGGGCTTACGAGCAGCTTGTGAACATCTGGCATCGCCCACTTGTTAAATGACGTATAGCGCCCGGGATTTGCTTGAGCAGGAAATGCGCTCGAGTGGCTAACGCACCTTGCCCTTTCAGATCAAACCGACCGGCCATGTACTTGGGGACAGTCAGTGCCAGCGCGACGACAGCCAACACCAGCGGTAAAAGCGAAACCTACAGCACTGTGTTCCAGCCATAAGCCGACAGCAGCCCACCCGACGAAAAAACCCCGACCGCCATTACGCCGAACACTCGGATCTGGCCTACTACGTCATTTATCGGCCTGAGTGCGCCAGCCTGCCCAAACTGACGACGTTCCGGGACTGGTTGTTGGCAGAAGCACAGCAGACGGTAAAGCGTGAGATCAGCGCCCACTAGGCTGTACTACTCGCGATTCCTCAACGACGACGCTACCAGCAAATCCCGCGTATAGGCATGCTCCGGTGCGTCGAACAATTGCTCGGTACTCCCCGCCTCCACGACCACGCCATCCTTCACCACGATCAAGTCGTGAGCCAACGCCCTTACCACCGCCAGGTCGTGGCTGATAAACAAGTAGGTCAGCCCGTGCTCCTCCTGCAACCTGCGCAGCAAGCTCACCACCTGCTTTTGCACGGTGCGGTCGAGGGCTGAGGTGGGTTCGTCGAGCAATATCAAATCCGGCTTGATCACCAGTGCGCGGGCGATCGCGATGCGTTGGCGCTGGCCGCCGGAGAATTCGTGGGGGAAGCGATGGCGCGTATCGGGGTCGAGTCCGACGTCGCGCAGCACGGCAATCACTTGAGCTTCGCGCGCGCAAGCATTGAGGTCCGTGTGTACGCGCAGGCCTTCTTCGATGATTTGCTGCACGCTCATGCGCGGACTGAGGCTGCCGAACGGGTCTTGAAACACCACCTGTAGTTTGCGCCGCCAGGGACGCAGGGCCTTGCCTTTGAGTGCGTCGAGGGCCTGGCCCTGGAAGCGAATGCTGCCTTGGGCGTCGATCAACCGCAGGATCGCCTGGCCAAGGGTGGATTTGCCCGAGCCGGATTCGCCAACAATGCCCAAGGTTTTGCCACGTTGCAGGCGCAGGTCGATGCCGTCCACCGCCTTGATCGGCGGTTTGCGCCGCAGCAGGCCGCCTTGCGGGAACCAGACCTTGAGGCTGTCCACTTCCAGCAGGTTGTCTGCCGTCTCACGCACCACCGCCCTGCCCTCGGGCTCGGCTTCGAGCAACTGCCGGCTGTAGGCGTGCTGCGGCGCGGCAAACAGTGCCTGGCAGTCGGCCTGTTCGACGATCTGGCCGGCGCGCATCACCGCCACGCGCTGGGCGATGCTGCGCACCACGTTGAGGTCGTGGCTGATCAACAGCAGCGCCATGCCCAGGCGTTGCTGCAGGTCTTTTAGCAGCGCAAGAATGCGTCGCTGCACGGTCACGTCCAGGGCCGTGGTGGGCTCGTCGGCAATCAGCAGCAGCGGTTCGCAAGCAAGGGCCATGGCGATCATCACCCGCTGGCGCTGCCCCCCGGAGAGCTGATGCGGGTACGCCGCAAGGCGCTGGCGCGGCTGCTGGATGCCCACCAGTTCGAGCAACTCCAACACGCGCTCACGCGCCGCCGCACCGCCCAGGCCTTTGTGCAGCAGCAGGGTTTCGGACAACTGCCGTTCGACGCTGTACAGCGGGTTGAGCGAGGTCATCGGCTCCTGAAAGATCATCGCGATGCGATCGCCGCGAATCTGCCTTAAACGCTCCGGCCGCGCGCCGAGCAGCTCTTCGCCCTGGTAGCGAATACTGCCCTGGGTACGCGTGGTGTGGGGCGGCAGCAATTGCAGGATCGAGTGGGCGGTCACCGATTTGCCGGAGCCCGACTCGCCCACCAGCGCCAGGCACTCGCCCGGGTGAATATCCAGGTCGATGCCACGCACCGCTTTGTGCCCGTCGAACGCCACTTTCAGGTTACGAATTTCAATCAACGTGTCAGTCACGGCACAGCTCGCTTATCAGGATCGGGGGTCGAAGGCGTCGCGGCAGGCTTCGCCGATAAACACCAACAGGGACAGGATCAACGCCAACGTAAAAAACGCGGTCAGCGCCAGCCACGGGGCTTGCAGGTTGTTTTTTCCCTGGCCGATCAACTCACCCAGGGACGCACTGCCCGTGGGCATGCCGAAGCCAAGAAAATCCAGGGCGGTGAGGGTCGAAATGGCCCCGGTCAAAATGAACGGCAAGTAGGTCAAGGTGGCAGTCAGCGCGTTGGGCAGAATGTGCCGCAACATCACCTGAACATCGCCCACACCCAGGGCCCGCGCGGCCTTCACGTACTCCAGGTTGCGCCCGCGCAGGAACTCGGCGCGCACCACATCCACCAGGGTCAGCCAGGAAAACAGCGCCATGATCCCCAGCAGCCACCAGAAACCCGGTTCGACAAATCCGGACAAGATGATCAGCAAGTACAGGACCGGTAGCCCCGACCAGATCTCGATCAGGCGCTGCCCCAACAGGTCGACCCAACCGGCGTAATAGCCTTGCAGCGCGCCGGCGGCGACCCCGATCAAAGTGCTCACCACGGTCAGCGCCAAGGCAAATAACAGCGATACCCGGGTGCCGAAAATCACCCGCGCCAATACATCCCGGGCTTGATCATCGGTGCCCAGCCAGTTGCTCGCGCTGGGCGGCGCCGGCGAAGGGGTCGTGAGGTCGTAGTTGACCGTGTCGTAGCTGAACGGAATAGGCGCAAACAGCATCCAGCCGCCCTGCCCTTCAATCAGTTCATGCACGTAAGGGTCACGGTAATCCGGCTGAAACGGCAACGTGCCGCCGAAATCCTGCTCGGTGTAGCGCTCGAAGGCCGGGAAATACAGTGAGCCCTGGTACGCCATCACCAGTGGCTTGTCGTTGGCCAGCAGTTCGGCACCCAGGCAAACGGCGAACAGCGCCAGGAACATCCACAGCGACCACCAGCCGCGGCGATTGCGCTTGAAGTGCAGCCAGCGGCGACGAGTAATCGGAGTAAAAACCGGCATCAATGCGACCTCGCGGAAAAATCCAGCCGGGGGTCCAGCAGGCGGTAGCACAGGTCGCCCAGCAACTTGATGACCAACCCGACCAGGGTAAAGATAAACAGCGTGCCGAAGACCACGGGATAGTCCCGTGCCACTGCCGCTTCGTAGCTCAGGCGACCGAGGCCGTCGAGGGAGAAAATCACTTCAATCAGCAACGAGCCGCCGAACAACATCGCGGTGAGCGCCTGGGGCAGGCCAACCACGATCAGCAGCATGGCGTTGCGAAACACGTGTTTGTACAGCACCTGTTTTTCGCTGAAACCCTTGGCCCGCGCGGTCACTACGTACTGGCGGCTGATCTCGTCGAGGAAGCTGTTTTTGGTGAGGATGGTCAGTGTGGCAAAGCCGCCAATCACCAGCGCCGATACCGGCAAGACAAGGTGCCAGAAGTAGTCCACGACCTTGCCCGCCCATGACAGGCTGGCAAAGTTCTCCGAGACCAGGCCGCGCACCGGAAACCAGTTCAACAGGCTACCGCCGCCGAATACCACGATCAGCAGCAAGGCGAACAGGAACGCCGGCATGGCGTGGCCGATAATGACCGCCGCACTGCTCCACACATCGAAGCGGCTGCCATGGCGCACGGCCTTGCGGATGCCCAGCGGGATTGACACCAGGTAGCTGATCAGCGTGGCCCAGAAGCCCAGGGACAAAGTCACCGGCAGTTTTTGCAGGATCAGGTCGGTGACCTTGGCGCCGCGAAAGAAGCTATCGCCAAAATCCAGCCGCGCGTAGCTGCTGAGCATTAACCACAGGCGCGCGCCAAGGGGCTTGTCGAAGCCGTATTGGCGCTCGATATCGGCCACCAGCGCGGGGTCCAGGCCACGAGTTGTGCGCGATTCATTGCTGCCGGTTTCCACCCGTGTGCCGGCCACCGACGCTTGGCTGCCGATGCCTTGCAAGCGCGCGATGGCTTGCTCAACCGGGCCACCCGGGGCGGCTTGCACGATAAAAAAGTTGACCAGCAGGATGCACACCAACGTCGGCACGATCAGCAATAAACGGCGCGCGCTATAGGCCAGCATGTTGGGAGACCTCAGTCAGTTGACGCATCTGTGCGGTGGTCAGCGGTGTCGGGCTCACTTCCCACCAGGTGTCGATGCCCACGTCATTGAGCGGCGCTGTGCGGGGCCGACCAAAACGGTTCCACCACAGCGAGGACGAGCCCGGCGGGTAATAGTTGGGAATCCAGTAGAAGCCCCACTGCAACACGCGGTCGAGGGCATGGGCGTAGCGCACCATGGTCGGGCGGTCGTTGGCGCGGACAAGGCCATCGATCAAGGCGTCCACCGCCGGGTTGCGCAGTGCCATGTAATTGTTGGAGCCAGGGTCATCGGCACTCTCGGAACCGAAGTAGTTGGTCAGCTCGCGGCCCGGCGATGGGCTGACCGGGTAGCCGTTGACGATCATGTCGTAGTCCCGTGCGCGCACGCGGTTGGCGTATTGGGCCGAGTCGATCATGCGGATCGTGAAGCCGATGCCGATCTGCGCCAGGTTGCGTTTGTAGGGCAGCAGCAAACGCTCGAAGCCTTTCTGGGCATTCAGGAAGGTGAACTGCAACGGCGTGCCCTCGGCGTTAACCAACTGGTCGCCGCGCGGCGTCCAGCCCGCCTCGGCCAGTAACTTCAGCGCTCGCGCCTGCTGCGGCCGAATGCGCCCGCTGCCATCGGTGCGCGGCGGCTGGTAGACCTGGGTGAACACCTCCTCCGGCACTTGCCCGCGCCAGGGTTCCAGAATGGCCAGCTCCTGGGCATCCGGCAGCTGGGTGGCCGCCAATGCGCTGCGGGAAAAGAAGCTGCGCTGACGCAGGTACAGGCTGTGCATCATCTGCCGGTTGCTCCAGTCGAAATCCCACAACAGGCTCAGCGCCTCACGCACGCGGCGGTCCTGGAACTGCGGTTTTTGCAGGTTGAACACAAAACCCTGGGTGCCCTGCACGGCATTCGGTGCCAGTTGTTCACGTTGCAGACGACCGTCGCGCAAGGCCTCGCCGTCGTAGCCCACCGAATAACTGGTGGCGGAAAATTCGCGATTGAAGTCGTAACCCTGGGCTTGCAGGATCTGGCGCGACACGTCGCCGTCGGCAAAAAACTCAAGCCGCAGGGTGTCGAAGTTGTACTGCCCCTGCGTCACCGGCAGGTCTCGCCCCCACCAGTCCTTGACCCGTTCGAAGGTGACACTGCGGCCGTTGTCCACGCTGCTGATACGGTACGGGCCGCTGCCCACCGGCGGTTCAAAGCCGCCGCCGTTGGCGAAATTGCGCCCCTGCCACCAATGTTCCGGCAGCACCGGCAGTGAAGCGAGGTCCAGGGGCAAGGTGCGATTGTCGGCGCTTTTGAAGGTGAACCGCACTTGGGTCGGCGATTCCACCAGCACCTGGTCCACATCGGCAAAGCTTTGGCGATACGCCAGGCTGCCTTCGGTGGTGAACAGCTTGAAGGTGTAGGCCACGTCCTGCGCGGTGATGGGCGTGCCATCGGCAAACCGCGCCTTGGGATTGAGGTAGAAACGCAGCCATGAATGGTCATCTGCCAGCTCCATGCCTTGCGCGACCAACCCGTACACGGTGTACGGCTCATCCTGCGAACGGTACGCCAACGGGCTGTAGAGCCAACCCTGGATCTGGGTGATGCCGGTGCCTTTGTCGACATACGGGATCAGGTGATCAAACGCCCCGCCTTCCATGGACGAGCGACGAAAACTGCCGCCCTTGGGCGCGTTCGGGTTGACGTAATCCAGGTGTTTGAAGTTGGCCGGGTACTTGGGCGCTTCGCCGTATACCGTCAAAGCGTGCGTCGGTTGAGCGAGCAGTGACGGCGCCCAAAGGCCCGTCAGCAGTGCCCACACCATGAAGCGAAACAGGCTCACAAACTCAACTCCTTTTCCAAAAACACTGAAGGCTCACTTATGCAGGGTTGTGCGTCGACGCCAGGGTTTTTATAGAGCACCGGTTAGACCGTTAGCGCATGTGCTTATGCACTACTTGCCGAAGTGGTAACTCACGTCCAGCCAGACCTGGCGGCCATAGGGGTCGTAGTTGCCGCTGGGGTAATACGGCCAGCCGGCGGAGTCATCGTGCTTGACCTGATTGAGCAGGTTGTTGACGGTCAGGCCGACACTCGCCTGCTCGTTCACCTGGTAACGGGCGCTGGCGTTGAAGGTGGTCCAGGGCGACAGGCGCCCATCTCCGGCGCCATTAGTCACGCTGCCGTAGCGAATGCCGGTCAGCGTGGTGGTGAGGTGCTGGTAGTCCCAGGTCAGGCTCGCGTTGACCTTGCTGCGCCAGTCGTGGTTGTCGGTGCTGGAGCGCAGGTTCTGGGTTTGCGCATCGTCCGATTCCTTGAGGTAGTGGGACAGCACCAGGCTGTAGCCAATCGCCGAACTGAACGCGCCGTACTGGCCTGCGCCCCAGCGAATATTACTCTTGAGGTCCAGGCCGCTGACCCGCTCGCTGGCGGCGTTGATCGCATTGACCTGCACCCGTTGCAGCACGTTCGGGTCCACTGCCGCCGTGCTGGCATTGCGCTGGATGCGTGCCAGGACGTCGGCGCAAGTGGTCGCATCAAGCTGGCCGTTGCGGCACTGGTTTTCCTGTTGCAGCAAGCGGTTGATGTCGACGGTGGTCAACAGGTCCTTGATTTCGACGCGCCAGAAGTCGGCGGAGAAATCAAACTGATGCGAGGGCGACCAGACAAAGCCATACGTCCAGGACTTGCCACGCTCGGAGGCGAGGTCCGAATTACCGGTCTGGGTGTAATCCACGCGGCCTCGGTCACACGCCCCTTCTACGCCCTTGCTGCAACCGTAATAGTCGATCTGGTCAGGCGTGTAGCCATTGGTCGCGGCCTGGTAGAGGTAGTTGAGGTCGGGTGCGCGAAAGCTGGTGCCGTAGCTACCACGAAACAGCAGGCTGGTCACCGGGCGCCATTCCAGGCCCAGGTTGTAGGTTTTTTGTTGCTCGGTGCGGCCACTGAATTTGTATTGGTCCCAGCGCCCGGCCGCCGAGGCGAGCAAGGTGTCGGTAACGGGAATGCTCAGCTCGCCACCCGCGGCGTAGCGGTCACGCGAACCGCCTGAATTGGAGGCCGGCGTGGTGTTGTAAAACGTGCCGTCATTGAGTTGGTCGTCGACATCGACGCTGTAGGATTGCCGCCCCACTTCGGTCACACCGGCAAAGCCCACCGGCCCGGCGGGCAGCTCGAACAGGTCGCCGTTGATGTTGGCGCTGAAGGTTTGGGAAACCGATTTACTCTTCTGCACCAGGTTGCCGCGAAACTGATCCCACTGCTCCGGAGTCAGCGGCTGGTCCAGCCGCGAAGGGTCTGGCGCGAAGACCGGGTGCCCGTCCTGCGTGCCCAGTTGCGGCCCGAGGTAGTAATCGCGGATGCCGCTCAAAGGCGTGTAGCGGGTGGTGCGGTCGCTGGTGTACTCGGAGCGGTTCGCCGCAATCTGATAACCCCAATCACTGTTGGTGAACTTGTCTTCCAGGCCCAGGGTGCCGGTCCAGGACACTTCGCGCCATTTGCTGTTGTTGCTGGTCTTGCCACCGATTTCCTCGCTGGAAAAGTTGCGTGACCAGCGCTCCAGGTTACCGGTGTTGCGGTTGATAAAGTCCGGCGAGGTGAAGCTTGGGCCGCGCGTGTTGTTCTGCGTGTGATCAAAGCCAAACATCAAGTCGGCGAACACTTTGCCGGTGTCGCTGAAGTGCCAGGTGCCGCGCGTGTAGCCGTCATAGTTTTCCTTTTGCGCCTGCAAGGTCCAGTAGTCGTTGTAGTACTGGTTGGTGGTGCAGCGGGTGCTGCTGCCACCGAGCTTGCCGTTGTAGATACCGCCATAGGCGCCGCAGCCGGGGCCGAGGTAGGCGCCGCTGTCGAGGTTACGGCGGTAGCCCACATCCTTGGCCGGGCCGTCGCTCATAAAGCCGCGCTGGTTGGCCCAGATCGGTTGGCGCTGGGTCAGCTCCAGGCCGAATACCCCGTCAAAATCGCCCCAGGTGTCGCCGCCGCTGATCTGCAGGCGCTGGTTGCCGCCGCCACCACGCTCGGCGGCGCCACCACGCAGATTGACGTCCACGCCGCTGATTTTGTCTTTGAGGATGATGTTCACCACCCCGGCAATCGCGTCGGAGCCATACACCGCCGAGGCGCCGCTGCTGAGGATCTCGATACGCTCGATCATCACCGCCGGGATGTTCGCCAGGTTGGTGAAGTTGACCGCGCCGTCGTACGCCGTGGGGTAGTCGGCCACGCGCCTGCCGTTGATCAGCACCAGTGTGTGGTTCGGCCCCAGCCCTCGCAGGTTGAGGGCACTGGCGGCCGGTTGGAAGGTGTTGCCGTAGTCTTCGCCCTGGGTCATGCCGGTGTTCTGGGTTTGCGAGGCGATGGCGTCGTAGACGTTTTTGTAGCCCCTGCGGGTGACTTCGTCAGCGGTGATGACCGTGACCGGCGACGGCCCTTCAACCTGGGCACGGGCAATGCGTGACCCCGTGACCACGACCTTTTCCAACGCCACATCACCCGGGACTTTCGCCGCCGTGGGCGCAGCCTTGACCGCCGCTGCAGGTGGCTTGGCCGCCCGGCGCAGGGTCCAACCGCCGTCGCCACTGGGCACGGCGTCAAGGGCTGCACCGCGCAGTGCCTGTCGCAGCGCTTGCTCGGTGGTGAAGGTGCCCCGCACCGGCGCGCTGGTCAGGCCTTGCACAAGGTCTTGCTGGAAGGAAATGATCTGCCCGCTGCTGCGTGACAGGGTCAACAGCGCTTGGTCGAGGGGGCCGCTGGCGATATCAAAATCAAAAGTCTGGGTGGTCGATATCGCAGACAGCGGCTGTGCCAGCACCGCCGTGCCATGTCCCGCCAAAGTCAGGCCAATCGTCAGAGACAGTGCCGCCAGAGATGCGCGACTGAGAGGTTTGAGTTGCATGGTTGAGGTTCCCATCATTGATATGCCGTTGATGGGTTGAACAACAGATCGGGGTTTTTTATAGGCGGCCGTTAGGCTAAAAAAGCATGGGTTTATAACGCCTCGAAACAACACTCCCAGGCAGATACACCCTGGCCTGTATTGGGTTGTGCAACAGTGGCGGGGGTTTTATAGGGCTGGGAAAATTATTTTTATCGGCGCTCGATACTGACCCAATAAGGGCTGTGATAATCGATCTGCACCGGCAGGGATTTGGCCAGCAATTGCAGGGCGCCCTGGCTGTCGTCCAGCGGGAAAATCCCGCTCAGCCTCAGGCTCGCCGCCTCGGGGCTGACGCGGATGATGCCGCGCCGGTAGTCACGCAGGGCTTGCACCACTTCACCCAATGAGCGGTCACGCACTTCCAGCAAGCCGTGGGTCCACGAGGCCTCGCCGCCGCTGGCGGTTTCCAGGTCGAGGATGCCATGGGCATTGAACGTGGCTTTCTGGCCGGCACTGATCACCTGCACAGCGCCGTCGCGCGTGGTGATTTCCACCTGGGAATGCAGCATCGTGATTTGGGTTCGATCCTCGCCCTGCTGTACCAGAAACCGCGTGCCCAAGGCGCGCATGCGGCCGTGTTCGGTCTCGACGATAAACGGTCTGAGACTGTCCTTGAAAACGTCCACCAGCAGCTTGCCGTCGAGCAACTGCAACAGCCGTTGCCGAGCATCGAAATGCGTCAGCACCTTGCTGCGCGCATCCAGGGTCAATGCACTGCCATCCTCCAGCGTGAGGTTCAGGCGCTCGCCCGTACCGGTGCGCAAAGCGCCCAACGGCAACCAGGTGTCGGACAGCCGCGTGATCAGACTTCCAAACGACACAACGCCAACCAGCGCCAGGGTATTGCGCAAGAAGCGCCGGCGGCCCGACGGTGCGTTGAGGGTGTGCAACAGGCTGTCGCGGGGCATGCGGCGCAGTTCGTCATTGTTCAGCACGGCCGGAACGCCGCCCATCATGTTGAAGATTTCGGCACGCCGTGGGTCGCCCTCACTCCAGCGACGGAACGCCTGGTGCTCCTGAGCGCTGGCGTGCCCGGATTGCAGCAACGCCATCCACTGTGCTGCCTCGTCGATGATCGCCTCATCCGGCGCGCTGTGGCTCATGGCTGTGTCATCGCCAGGTAGCAGCGCTTGAACGCATCGGCCATGTACTGCTGAACCCGGCTGACCGAGACCTGCAGGCGCTCGGCGATCTGCGCATAGGTCAAACCGTCCAGCTGGTGATACAAAAACGCCGCCTTGGCCTTGGCCGACAAACCGTCGAGCAAGCGGTCGACTTCCAGCAGCGTCTCGATCAACAGCAAACGCTCCTCGGGCGACGGGTGCACCATCATCGGCGCCTGGGCCAATGCTTCCAGGTAGGCACGTTCCAGGTCCTGGCGACGCCAGCCCTCATACATCAGGCGCCGCGCGATGGTGGTCAGCAACGCCCGCGGCTCGCGGATTTGCGAAGGGTCGGGCAATGCCAGTACCCGCAGGAAGGTCTCCGATGCAATGTCCTGAGCCCCATGGGCGCAACCCATCGCCCGGCTTACCCGCGTGCAAAGCCAACTGTAGTCACTTTTGAACATCTGCCCAATCAGACCGAAATGTGGGTTCTGATTCACACCCATTGCATGCTCCATGCGAATAAAGGCCATTCAGCCTGGCGGTTGATGAGCAATGGAAAGCCATCGCTGGAGGCGGACTTTGCATGAGGGGAGCATAGGTTAGGAAAGAATAAAAAATAACAATAGCCTGTCAAATTGGCATATGCAGAAAAATCAGATACGGGCCAGCGCTCTGGCTGTCAGGTCAGTGCGAAGACACATAGACAGAAGGCTGCGCCGGCGCTGGCAGCGAATAGGTTGCTTTCATCCATTCGACTTCAGCATGGGGTGTGCGGCCGAAGTAGCGCTTGAACTCTCGGCTGAACTGCGATGCGCTTTCATAGCCCACGTTAAAAGCCGCAGATGAGGCCGACATGTCGTCGCGGAGCATCAACAACCTTGCCTGGTGCAGACGAGTCGATTTCAGGTACTGCATGGGTGAGGAGTCGGTGACTGTTCGAAAGTGCAGATGAAAGCTGGGTACACTCATACTCGCCTCCTGGGCCAGGCACTCGACGTCCAGCCGCTCCTGGTAACAGCTGTGTATCTTGCGAATGGCGCGGGTCACCTTTGCGAAATGGCCTTGCTTGCCAAGGGCCGCCCGCATGGACCCTCCTTGTTCACCTGCGATGATCCGGTAGTAAATCTCGCGCACCAGCGAGGGGCCGAGGATCGGGCCGTCGACCGGATGGCTCATCGCTTCGAGAAAGCGCAGTGTGGACTCGCGCAACATCTCGTCCATCGGCGAGGAATACATGCCTTTGGGACGTTCGTGGGTCGGACCGGATTTTTCGTCAATTTCCAGGATCAGTTCGCCAGCGAGTTTGAAATCCAGGCGCATGTATACCGCCAGCATCGGTTCCTCTTCGCTGGCGTCGGTTTCCATGGTGAAAGGCACTGGCACAGACACCACCAGGTAGTGCTGGGCGTCGTAAAGGTAGACCTCATCGCCCAGATAGCCGAGCTTGCGCCCCTGGCACAGGATGACGATGCCAGGCTCGTAGAGCACTGGCGTGCGGGTCAGCGGGCGATTGGAGCGCAGGAAGCGTATGTCTTCCAGTGCGCTCAGGTTGTAGCCCTCCAGGGGGGCCAACTGCTCCATCAGTTGGACCATGCGCCGGGTTCGCGCTGCAAAATGATTCATAGGCCCCTCTTGCGGTTTCACGAAGCGTGACCATCCGTAGAGCGTGTCAGTGCTTCCCATTGGTCGATGTCACGCAGGGATTGCGTCAGCTTTTCGCGCACAAAGCCTATGGCATCGCTGCCGAGCAGCAGGTGGGCCGGTGGGTTGTCGCTGGCGATCAACTGCAGCATGGCTTGCGCAGCTTTTTGCGGGTCCCCCAGTTGGTGGCCGCTTTTCGCTTCGCGCGCCTGGCGTACCGGATCAAAGCTGGCATCGTAGTCGGCGATGCTGCGGGGCGTACGCTGCATCGAGCGGCCGGCCCAATCGGTGCGAAATGAGCCTGGCGCCACAGCGGTGACAAAAATGTTGAATGGCTTGAGTTCTTTGCTCAGGGTGTCGGAGATGCCTTCCAGCGCGAACTTGCTGGCGCAGTAGTAGGCGATACCCGGCATCGTGATGGTGCCGCCCATGGACGTGATGTTGATGATGTGCCCGCTGCGGCGCTGGCGGAAGTACGGCACGAACGCCTTGGTCACGGCAACGGCGCCGAACACGTTGACGTCGAACTGACGACGCATTTCTTCCAGCGGCGACTCTTCGAAAATGCCCTCATGGCCGTAACCTGCGTTGTTCACCAGGACATCCACCGGGCCGTAGCGGGTCTCGATCTCGGCAACGACGCTGTCGATCCGCTCAAAGTCGGTGACATCCAGGATCACGCCATGAGCACGCTCCGCTGATAATGCCTCGAACGTTTGCAGCGCGGCTTCGTTTCGAACGGTACCAATGACACGGTGGCCTGCAGCCAGTGCCTCGGTCGCGAGGGCCTTGCCAAAGCCGCTGCTGATGCCGGTGATGAACAGGGTTTTGCGAGTGCTCATGGAAATTCCTCTCGGTTACTGAGTGCTAATGGTAGCCAAGCCACCGCTGGCGACCTATGCCGGATCATCTATGAGGCTTGCCTATTCCTATTCGCTTCTGCTCATACGCTCAATTGTCCCGATGTGGCTCGATTGACGCAGGCTGATGCGTGGTCCGGCCCGCCCCAGTGGGTGTCACTGAGGCGGTCGGCACCACTCCACGTTACGTCAGCCAGACATCGACCTGCCGCTCCGCGCCCTCTATAAACACCAAGGCCTCGACCTGCCCCGCCTCTATCAGGTCTTGGCTGACGCCTTTTATCAGTTCAAGCTGCGCGGCGCTGTCGACCAGCTCAACACGTGCTACCGGAGCCTTCATGGATTGGCTGGCGTCAGACTTTGCTTTGCGAATCGCAGACAGCACGCTGCTCAGGCTCATCAATAACTGTTCAACAGCCGCGTCAGGGCAAGCGCCCCCTTGCGGCCAGGGCGCCTTGTGCACTGAGCTGCAATTCCAGGATTGCCAGACCTCCTCACACACAAAGGGCAGAAATGGCGCAAACAGTCGCTGCTGCACGCTCAGCGCATGTGCCAATGCATTACGCGCCGAGTAGCCGTCGGGTCGATAGGCACGACGTTTGACCAATTCGACGTAGTCATCGCAAAACCACCAGAAGAATCCTTCGATACGCGACAACGCCCCGCTGTAGTCATAGGCCTCCAGCGCGGCGGTAGCGTCCTGGACTACGCCACCCAAGCGTTCAAGCATGGCTTGATCCAGCGGTTGGTCGATATCCCCGGTGTCATCCTTCGCAAAGCCTTGAACCAACCTCGAAAGATTGAACAGCTTGACGGCCAGGCGGCGGCCGATTTTCATCTGCTGCTCTTCAAAGGCTGTGTCACTGCCGAGCCGCGCCGAGGCCGCCCAATAGCGCACGCCGTCACTTCCATACTGGTCGAGCAAGGCTTGAGGGGTGACCACATTCCCCTTGGACTTGGACATTTTCTTGCGATCAGGATCAAGGATCCACCCGGAAAGCGCGACGTTGCGCCATGGCGCGCAACCGTGTTCAAAATGGCTGCGTACCAGTGTCGAGAACAGCCAGGTTCGGATTATGTCGTGACCTTGGGGCCTGAGGTCCATCGGGTATATTTTGGCAAACAACCCATCGTCCTCTCCCCAGCCGCCGGCAATCTGAGGCGTCAGGGAACTGGTGGCCCAGGTGTCCATGATGTCTTGTTCACCGATAAACCCGTTGGGTTGACCACGTTGTTCGGGTCGATACCCAGGCGGTGTATCCAGGCCTGGATCGACAGGCAGGCTTGCCTCACTGGCGATAATCGGAGCGCCATGCTCGGCTTCGCCTTGCGCGTCCAGGCGATACCAGAACGGAATCGGCACGCCGAACGTACGTTGGCGACTGATTAGCCAGTCTCCATTCAACCCCCCTACCCAATGCTCGTAACGCCTGAGCATGTGCGGCGGATGCCAGTCCAACGCCTGGCCAGCGTCGAGCAACACGTCCCTCAGGTTCGCGTCGCGTCCGCCATTGCGCAAGTACCATTGCCGCGTCGCGAGAATTTCCAAAGGCCGGTCGCCTTTCTCGAAGAACTTTACCGCGTGTTTAATCGGTCGTGGTTCATCTCGCATGGCGCCGCAGTCACGCAACATCGAAACGAGCTGCGTACGAACCTGGGACAGGGTACGGCCGGCCAGGCCTGCGTAGGCCTGTTGGCTGCGCGGAGTCGTCAACCAGGAGGGCGTCTCAAGTAACAGGCGCCCGTCCTTTCCCAGGACTGACCGTGTGGGCAGCTGCAACTCCCGCCACCAAATCACATCGGTTAGATCGCCAAAGGTGCAGACCATCGCCAACCCGGTGCCCTTGCCGGGGTCACCCAAAGGGTGGGCCAGCAGCGGAACGTCCAGGTCAAAAATCGGCGCACGCACGGTCTGCCCGAACCTCGCCTGATAACGAGCGTCGTCCGGGTGAGCCACCAGCGCCACGCATGCCATCAGCAACTCAGGTCGAGTCGTAGCAATCTTCAGTTCGGCACCATCAGCCGCGTCGAAGCCGAGCTCGTGATACGCACCCGCAACCTCGCGCTCCTCAAGCTCTGCCTGGGCTACGGCCGTCTGGAACGTCACATCCCAGAGACACGGAGCCTCCTGGCTATACAGTTCGCCACGCTGGTAGTTACGCAGTAACGCGCGCTGACTGGCTCGTTGGGAGCGTTCATCAATGGTGGCGTATGAAAGACTCCAATCAACGGACAAGCCCAGTTGCACGAACAGTGCACGGAACGCTTGCTCATCGATGGCCGTCAGCTCATGGCACAACTCGATAAAGTTGCGCCGACTGATGACGGCAAAGTCAGCCCGTTTTAATGGAATTGACTCGGAGGGTTTGAAGCCAGGCTGGTAAGCGGCCAACGAGTCGCAACGTACGCCGTAGAAATTTTCGACCCTGCGTTCCGTCGGCAAGCCATTGTCGTCCCAACCCATGGGGTAGAACACAGCCTTGCCGCGCATCCGCTGGAACCGGGCGATGATATCGGTGTGGGTGTAGCTGAAGACATGGCCAACGTGCAACGAACCTGAGGCTGTCGGTGGCGGCGTGTCGATGGAGAATACAGCGTCGCGTTGGGCGCTGTGGTCAAAGGCATACGTGCCTTCGAGCTGCCAATGCTGAGACCAGCGTGTTTCGAGGTTTTCAAGCGAGGGGGTGACGGTTTGATCGTTTAGAACTTCATCACGTTTAACGGTGACATAGCTTCCTCCTGTCAACATCATGGGGCGCAACAACGGTTGTGCGCCGAAGCAAACTTTATATTCAATCGCCTGCGGAAAGTAAACCCCTTGAACCAGGCCATTTTTTCCACAAAATAGCGTAAAAACAGTCCGGAAGATTTCTCACATTCAACAGGTACCCTATGCACACCCCCGTCACAATCATCGGTGCTGGCCTGGGCGGTCTCATCCTGGCCCGCGTGCTGTACGTCCACGGTATTGCCGCCACCGTCTATGAAGCAGAGCCGTCGGCAACCGCACGCGCCCAAGGCGGGATGCTCGATATCCACGACTACAACGGCCAACTGGCCTTGCAGGCAGCGGGCCTGACGGACGAGTTCCGCGCGCTTATCCTGAAAGGTCGCGAGGCGACTCGGGTGCTTGATTGGCAGGGTGCCACTCTGTTGGATCAACCCGACGACGGCACAGGCGGCCGTCCCGAGGTCATGCGTGGCGAACTGCGCAAGATGCTCCTCGATTCACTGCCCGCCGGTACTGTGCGTTGGGGCCACAAGGTCAAGGGCGTGCGCGCCCTCGGCGAGGGTCGCCACGAAGTGACCTTCGCCGACGGTACTTGCGTTGCCACCCACCTGCTGGTTGGCGCGGACGGAGCCTGGTCAAAGGTCCGGCCGCTGCTCAGCGACGCTGCCCCCGAGTACATGGGCCGCTCGTTGATCGAAACCTACCTGTATGACAGCGACGCCCGGCACCCGGCCACCTCCAGGGCGGTAGGTGGCGGTGCGATGTTCGCACTTCAACCGGGAAAAGGGATCCAGGCGCACCGTGAGACGGGCGCCACGCTGCACACCTACGTAGTGCTCACCGAATCCCAAAGCTGGTTTGCCGCCATCGATTTCACCGACACGGCAACGGCGGCGGCACGGATCGCGCAGGAATTCGCTGGCTGGTCCCCTGCCCTCACGGCATTGATCACCGACAGCGACACCGAACTGGTATGGCGCCCGCTCTTTATGCTGCCGGTTGAGCACCGCTGGGACCGGGTGCCGGGCGTAACGCTGATCGGTGATGCCGCACACCTTGCGGCCCCGAATGGCGAAGGCGCGAACCTGGCCATGTACGATGGTGCCGAACTCGGCAAGGCCATCGCCTCATACCCTGATGACGTCGAAGCCGCCCTGGGCGAATACGAACAGGCCATGTTCCCGCGCAGCGCGCAAATGGCTGCCGAGGGGAATGAACTGCATGAGTTGCTGTTTGGTGACGATGCACCCTATAGCCTGGTCAGCATGTTCAACGGGGCAAGTGCCTGAACAGGGCTCGATAGCCGACCGTATCGGCGGGGTCAATCACACTGGAAGGACTCAAGGACGTTATAAATTTCGGCAACCACCTGCCGTGTTGCGCCCTCAATGGTTCCTTCATTCCGGCATAACACCCAGCCGTGATCCGCAACCGCTCGCTCGAACGCCCGGGTACAGGCGACATGTTCTGCCAGCGTGTGGATCACGGTACTGCTCAGTCCGCGCCGGCGTGCCGCGGCCCGTGCCCATGAAATATCAGGGTCGGTGACGACCCCGATATGCAGGTCCGGCACTTGCACGTTTCGATCAATGTTCAACTGCAGGATTTCTGCCAGCGGGACTTCCCGGCGAAACGCGGCATCAGACGGGTACCAGCGGTCGATCAGGACGATGCTGCCTGGAGGCTGTCTAGCCAGCACGTGCCGGGAAATCCACGCGCGGCTATCAGCGAAGCGTTCACAAACCTCCCACTCCAGATCCAGGCCGGGATGCCTGGCGAGTCTGTTAACGAGGGTCATTGTTTCACTTCTGAAGGGATCGCTTTTTCTCTCGCAAAGCCGGATCACCATTCTGTTGTCAGCCCTAAGCGCTTTTGTTACGGACTCCAGCAATGTGGTTTTGCCAGTACCCTTGGGGCCATCCATGGAAACAAACAACGGACGGCCAGCCGCCTGGCTCAACACGGCTTGTCGGTCCGGCTGCGCATGGTTTCGGCGATCACCTTGGCCAGTGCAGATTGATCGAATGGCTTGGGTAAGCGCGTCAATGTGGTCTTGAGGTCCAGGGAGATTTCCGCAAAGCCCGAGGAAAGAATGATGGGAAGGTTGGGATACAACGACTCGATGTTGCCGGCAAGCTCGATCCCGGTCATGTCCGGCATTGCCATGTCTGTCACGACCAGGTCAAAGCACGCGCCTTGCGCCAGGAACGCCAACGCAGCATGGCCGTCTCCTGCCGACACAACATGATGGCCCAGGTCTTCAAGCATCGCCCCGGTGCTGATCAGCACCAGCGGGTCGTCATCTACCAGCAGAATCTCGAGGCATTGCTGATGGGCTGCATCGGGTGTATCTGCAGTTGATGCCAGCGCCGCAGACTGTGTGGTGTCGGTCACCGCCACCGGTAACCAGAGCTCTGCGGCTGTGCCCTCTCCTACCCGACTCTTCAGCACAAAGTGGCCCTGTGACTGTGCCGCCAGGCCATGCACCATCGAAAGCCCAAGCCCGGTGCCTTTTCCCGCGCCCTTGGTGGTGAAGAACGGCTCCATGGCCCGTTGCAAGGTCGCGTCATTCATCCCGGGGCCGGTGTCGGTGACAGAGATGCAAATCAGCCTTTGCGAGTCATTCGCCCCGCCGGGAAACGAATCCTCCCGCGCTGAAATCAGGATCCTGCCCCGACCTTCCATTGCGTCCCGGGCGTTGATCACCAGGTTCATCACAGCCATTTCCAGTTGGCTCATGTCGACCAATACCGGCCGCAGGATCAATGGGAACTGTGTGTCGACGTTGATGCCTGCGCCCAACATGCGGGACAGCAGGTCTGACATGTTGCGGATCAGATCGCCCACATCCACAGGCTGAGGGTCAAGCTCCTGGCGACGGGCAAAGGCCAGCATCCGCTGAGTCAGCGTTGCGCCCCGCTGGGCGCCCGCGATGGCATTATTCAGTAAGGCGCAGGTTCTCGAGTCCTGCGGGACACGCTTCTTGGCGAGTTCAAGACTCCCCAGAATCACCATCAGGAGGTTGTTGAAGTCATGGGCGATGCCGCCGGTGAGCTGGCCCAGGGACTCCATTTTCTGGGATTGGAATAACGCCTCTCGGGTTTCCTTGATCTCCTGTTGAGCCTGCACGCTTTCGGTAACGTCCCGGGTGATCTTCGCAAACCCCACCAGCTCACCCAGTTCATTCTTGATCGGGTCGATAACCACATGGGCGAGGAATCCCGTGCCGTCCTTGCGCAGGCGCCAGCCCTGCCCTTCGTAACGACCTTCCCTGACCACCGTTTCAAGGGCGCGCTGCGGGACGTTGTGGTCTACGTCCTCACGCTGGAAGAACATGGAGTAATGCCTGCCGATGACTTCTGCCGGCTGATAACCCTTGATGCGCTGGGCGCCGGCGTTCCAGGTGGTGATCACGCCGTTGGGGTCCAGCATATACAGCGCGTAGTCGGTGACGCCTTGCACCAGCAGGCTGAATTGCTGCTCGCTCTGGCGCAGCGCCTGCTCCGCGGCCTTACGCTCGGTCAGGTCCCGTATGACCTTGGCGAAGCCAATCAACGTGCCGTCGTCGGCGCGTATCGGGTCGATGATCACCAGTGCCCAGAGACGAGTCCCATCCTTGCGGATGCGCCAACCTTCGCCCTCGAAGCGCCCTGACTGCTCGGCGCTCTTGAGTGCCCGGCCCGGCAAGTCCGAGGCCAGGTCTTCCGGGGTGTAGAACAGCGAAAAATGCCTGCCCAGCACTTCACTCTGTTCGTACTGCTTGATCTTTCTCGCCCCGGAGTTCCAACTGCGAATCAAGCCGTTCGTATCAAGCATATAGATGGCATAGTCGACCACTGCGTCGACGAGCAGTCGATACCGGTCGTCCTGATTGAAAGGCCCTTGCGCAGGATGGGATGGCATCAGGAAAGTCTCGGGACAAATGAGTGGCTTGAACCCTCAGTATGTCTAAAAAAATCCCCGGCTCACCAATTTATTCATCTGGACAGTTGTTTTGAGTCAACCGCCGCCGTTGCGCGCAAACCGTGGAATCTTCAATCCCAGGCTTTCCCGCAAGGTCGTACCTTCATAAGCCGTGCGATACACGCCGCGCTCCTGCAACAACGGGATGACCTCGTGCGTGAAGCGCTTGAACTGCTCCGGATGGCCGATGTAGATATTGAAACCATCCACCGCGCGGGCTTCAAGCCAGTCAGCCATTTTCCGAGCGACGGTATCCGCCGATCCGACAAACGCCCCCGGGCGCAGTTGCCGGCCGAACTCCACCGCCTGGCGCAATGTAAAACCTTTCTCCCGTGCCTGATCGGCAATGCGTTTGGCCGCGGTAAAAAAGCTGCTGCGTGCCGCCTCCAGGCTTTCCTGCGGGAACGGCGCATCAAGGTCGTACTGGCTGAAATCATGCCAGCCGAAATTGCGTCCGAACTCCTTCAGCGCCAGCTCGAAACTGTGGTCGGCCTGATGGTAGTGCCGCTCGATTTCACGCGCCTGTTCATCGGTATCGCCCACATAAATCTCGGCGCCGGGCATCACCAGCAATTGCTCCGGGTCACGGCCATGTTGCAGCGCCCTGCCCTTGATATCCCGATAAAAAGCCTGGCCCTGCTCGATGCTGGCCGCATGGGTAAAGATCACATCGGCCGTGGCCGCGCCGAGGTCGCGGCCTTGTTCCGAATCGCCAGCCTGGAAGATCACCGGTTGGCCCTGGAGTGAGCGCTGGATATTCAGCGGCCCGACCACGGAAAAGTGCTCGCCCTTGTGATTCAGGCTGTGGAGTTTGGCGGGGTCGAGAAACCGGCCGGTGGCGCGGTCACGCACGAAGGCATCTTCCTCATAGGAGTTCCACAGGCCCTGCACGACCTGGACGTGTTCGGCCGCCCGGCCATAGCGGGTGTCGTAGTCATAATGTTCGTCGCGGCTGTAGTTGCCGGCGGTACCGGCGTCGCCGCTGGTGACCACGTTCCAGCCGGCGCGGCCTTTGCTGATCAGGTCGAGTGAGGCCAGGCGCCGCGCGACGTTATAGGGCGAGTTGTAAGAGGTCGTCAGCGTACCGACCAGGCCCAGGTGTCGGGTGCTTACGGCAAGTGCCGATAACAGCGTCAGCGGCTCCAGCCGGTTCAGGTAGTGGGATGGCGAACCCGGTGTGATGAATTGGCTGTCGACGATGAACATCAAGTCGAACAATGCCGCCTCGGCCTGGCGTGCAATGTCGATGTACCAGTCGACGTTGACGCTGGCATCGGCCGGCAATTGCGGGTCGAGCCACAGATTGTGGCGGCCGGGCCCGCCGCAGCCCATGGTCAGGGCGCCGAGTTTGAGCTGTCTTTTAGTCATGTCCAACGTATTCCTGGAAACGTTCAGGGCTGGGTTCTGGCGACGGCTGGTTGCAAGGACGCCGCGAAGGAGTCGTCGAACAGCTTGGCTGCCGGGTAAGACTTGACCAGTCCCTGGCTTGCGAAAAAGTCCACGGTCTTTTGTGCTTCTACAGGCGACTGGGCTGTCACCGGTTCGACCGTCGTGCGTGCCCGGGCAAACCAGGCGCGGGCAATGTCGGCATCTGCGCGGGTGCGTTTGGCCCACGCATCTGCATACGCGTCGGCGTTGGCCGGGCTTTGGCGCGTCCAGTCACGGGCGTTCTTCAGGCGTTGGAGAAAATCGCTGATTTGCGCACGCTTGTTATCGATGGCCCTGGTGCTGGCGGCGACGAAACTCTGGGCCGGGATCAGCCCGTCTGCGGTCGCCAATACCCGTGCACCCTGGCGTTCCTGTTGGGTGACGTAGGGTTCCCAGGTGGCGATGACGTCGACCGAACCGCCTTCCAGTGCGTGGGAAGCATCCAGTGCACTGAGGTAGCGCAACTCCAGGGCGTCTTTCGGCACGCCGGCCTTATCCAGTGCGGTCAGCAGCAGTTGCTGGCTCCAGGAGCCTTTCCAGATGGCGGCGCGCTTGCCTTTGAGGTCCGCAAGGCTGTGGATCGAGGAATCCTTTTTCACCAGAATGGCCACGCCCTCGAGGTTTTGCCGGCTGATGGCAATCACCTTGATCGGTGCGCCGAGTGCACCGAGGAACAGCACGGGCGCATCGCCGAGCAGGCCGATGTCGAGGCTGTTGGTATTGAGGGCTTCCGCCACCGGAGACCCGGCGGTGAATTGCTTCCATTCAAGGGTGTAGGGCAGATCATCCAGCACCCCCGCCGCTTCCATCACGGCCTGGGCGTTGTAGCTTTGGTCTCCGACCACCAGCGTTTGCGCGTTCGCGGTCAGGCACAGCAGCGTGGCGGCCAACCCGGCCGCCAGTTTTGTCAGGTAACGCACGTTCGTCTCCAGATGCCTTCTCAAGCATTGAAAGTCGATCCGCGCGTGCGGTCTCGGCAGTGTTCGTAGGGAGGGCTACGATGAGGGGCTGACGGCTGCATGTAAAATACTTATAACGCATAACCTAATTCGATATTAATGCGTTAAATGCATTTTTGGGGGTGGTCGGCGCGCACGGACATTGCGTACCCGCCTGCACCACCTACACTGATTTGAATTCGGCGACTCTCGCGCCATTTTTTCAGCCGTATGGCCCGATGCCCGCGCACTCATTGCTCAACAAATAAAGCAGTTAACCAACTGATTAATCAGAGTAAATATGAAAGAGCAGCCTCGGCAGCTTGCATCGGCACCGCAACCAGTGGCGCACAGCCGCGCCCTTTTTCGACCACCACACCTTCTGGCTCCCTTGAGCCTGCTGTGCATCGCCCTCGCCGGCTGCACCGTCGGGCCCGATTTCGCGCGCCCTGAGGTGCCGGCGAACGCCGATTATTCACGAGAAAAACTCACCTCCACCGCCAAGGCCGATATCGACACCGGCGGTGCGGCGCAGCGGTTGATCGCCGGGATGGATATTCCCGGGCAATGGTGGACGCTGTTCCGCTCACCGGAACTGAACGCGCTGGTGGAGGAAGCCTTGCGCGCCAACCCGGATGTCACCGCCGCGCAGGCGGCATTGCGCCAGGCCAACGAGCTGGTCTATGCCGACCAGGCGTCGCTGTTTCCCTCGGTGAGCGGCAACGTGCAGAAGGCCCGCGAGAAAGTATCGGGCGTCACCTCGGGCCTGCCGGAGTCGCCGATTCTCACGGTGAGTTCGGCGTCGCTGAGCGTGTCCTACGCCCCGGATGTGTTCGGCGGCACGCGCCGGCAAATTGAATCCACCTCGGCCCAGGCCGAGTACGAACGCTTCCAGTTGGAGGCGACCTACCTCACCTTGACCTCCAACGTGGTGAACACCGCAGTCAGCCTGGCCTCTATACGCGACCAGATCGCCGCCACCGAAACCATCATTCGGCTACAGAGTGATCAGCTCGACGTCCTGCAGGCGCAGCGCCGGCTGGGTGCGATCGGCGACTCCGACGTGCTCACACAGCAGACCGCGCTGGCGCAAACCCGTGCCACCTTGCCGCCCCTGCAAAAGCAGTTCGCCCAGACCCGCAACCAGTTGATGGCCTACCTCGGCCGGTTTCCCAACCAGGACCGGGACGAGCGCTTCAACCTCGCCTCCCTGCACCTGCCCGAAGAACTGCCGCTCAGCCTGCCTTCGGCCATCGTTGGCCAGCGGCCCGATGTGCGTTCCGCGCAGGCGCAACTGCATCAGGCCAGTGCCAATATCGGCGTGGCCGTCGCCAATCAGTTGCCCCAGTTCAGCATTACCGGGTCGGTGGGCTCCACGGTGGCCAGCGGGACCAAACTGTTTTCGGCGGGCAGTGGGGTCTGGAGCCTCGCCGGGTCGATCACCCAACCGATCTTCGATGCCGGCGCACTCGAACATCGCAAACGCGCTGCCGTGGCCGCCTATGACGAGTCGGCAGCCCGCTACCGTGGCACGGTGATCGGCGCGTTCCAGGACGTGGCCAACGCACTGCGGGCGCTGGAGGCGGATGCCGATGCGCTCAACCAGCAGGTGGTGGCCGAGCGCTCTGCCCAAGCCAACCTGGACCTGGTGCAGGCGCAGTTCAAACTCGGTGCCGTGGCGTACATCAACCTGCTCACGGCCCAGCAAACCTACCAGAACACCGTGCTGGCCCGGGTCAGGGCGCAGGCCTCCCGCTACAGCGACACCACCGCGCTCTTCCAGGCATTGGGTGGCGGATGGTGGAACCGTACCGATGTGGACCCTGCCACCAAGGGCCGGCCTGATCGGTTCGGCCTGCCTTCGTGGAACGAGATCATGCCGGCCAGGAACGAGGCAGCGCCTGCCGATTCGGCACGGTTCAACTGAACTGAACTCTTGAAACAGCGAGAACATCCATGGCTGACGTCATAACCGCCTCTCCCCTGCCCACCGAGCCCGGCGCACCGCGCAAGCGCCGACTGTGGCGGCCGATGATCATCATGATCGTGGTGGTGCTGGTGATTGTGGCGATCATTGCCGGGGTGAAGTTCGTGCAGATTTCGGCGCTGATCGCCCAGTCGAAAATGCCCCTGCCCGCCTCCGTGGTCACGGCCATGAAGGTGCCGTTCAGCGACTGGCAACCGAATGTCAGCGCCGTGGGCTCAATGAAAGCGGTCAGGGGGGTGGATGTGACCACTGAAGTGGGCGGCATCGTGCGCACCATCGGCTTCACGCCCGGGCAAGAAGTGGCGGCCCAGGCGCTGCTCGTCCAACTGAATGCCGACTCGGACATCGCGCAACTGCATTCCCTTGAGGCCACGGCTGACCTGGCGGTGATCGTCCTCAAGCGTGACAAGGCGCAACTGGCGGTTAACGCCATCTCCCAGGCACAAGTGGACACTGACACCGCCGACCTCAAAGCCAAGCTCGCCGCCGCCGAACAACAGCGCGCGCTGGTGGCGAAAAAAACCATCCGCGCACCGTTTGCCGGGCGCATCGGCATCACCAGCGTCAACCCTGGCCAATACCTCAACCCCGGCGACAAGATCGCCACGCTGCAAACCTTCGATCCGATCTACATCGACTTCACGGTGCCCCAGACTCAAATGGAGGCCATCGCCATCGGCCAAGGGGTTTCGGTAACGGCCGACGGACTGTCGAATCAAACCTTCACCGGCAAGATCAGCACCATCGACACCCAGTTCGACGCCACCACGCGCAATGTCACCGTGGAAGCCACCGTCGACAACCCCAAACAGAACCTGGTGCCCGGGATGTTTGCCCGCGCCGTGGTCAACTCCGGTGCGACGCAGCGCTACCTCACCGTCCCGCAGACATCGGTGACCTACAACCCTTACGGCACCACGGTATTCATTGCCACATCGAGCAAGAACGACAAGGGTGAGGAAGTCCTCACCGCGCAACAGACTTTCATCAAGACCGGGCCGACCCGGGGCGATCAGGTGGCGATCCTGTCGGGTGTGAAGGAAGGCGATCTGCTGATCACCAGCGGCCAGATGAAGCTCAAGAATGGCTCGCCGGTGAAGGTCGATAACAGCGCCGCGCCGCTGAACGATCCTGCGCCGACTCCCCAAGAACACTAAAGGTGTCCCATGAAGCTTACCGATACCTTTATTCAGCGGCCGGTCTGGGCGATTGTCGTCTCGCTGTTCATCCTGATCCTGGGGCTGCGCTCGATCTTCGAATTGCCGGTGAACCAATGGCCACGCACCGAAAATACCGTGGTCACCATCACCACCGCCTACTACGGCGCGGACGCCTCCACCGTTGCCGGCTTTATCACCCAGCCGCTTGAATCGGCCATCGCCCAGGCCCAGGGCATCGACTACCTGTCATCAACGAGCATCACCGGTGTCTCGACGATTACCGCCACGCTGCGGCTGAATTACGACGCGAGCAAGGCCCTCACCGAGATCAACACCCAGGTCAACTCGGTCAAGAACCAACTGCCGGCGCAGTCCCAGGAACCGGTGCTGACGGTGGCGGTCGGGCAGACCACCGACGCCATGTACCTGGGTTTCTACAGCGACACCCTGCCCACCAACAACATCACCGATTACCTGGTGCGGGTGGTCAAGCCCAAGCTGGACTCGATCCAGGGCGTGCAAACCGCCGAAATCCTCGGCGGGCGCCAGTTCGCCCTGCGCGCCTGGATGGACCCGAACAAACTGGCGGCGCATAACGTGACCGCCCAGGACGTGTCCACCGCCCTGGCCAACAACAACTACCTGTCTGCCGTCGGTTCCACCCGTGGGCAAACGGTGACGGTCGACCTGACGGCCGGGACCGACTTGCACACGGTGGCTGAATTCAAGCGGCTGGTGGTCAAGCAGAAAGGCGATGCGTTGGTGTACCTGGAGGACGTGGCCACCGTCACCCTCGGCGCCGAAAGCTACGACAGCAGCGTGGCGTTTTCCGGCAAGCGTTCGGTGTTCATCGGCATCAAGACGGCGCCGACTGCAAATATCCTGACGGTGGCCGACAGCGTGCGCGAGGCCTTCCCCGAGCTGCAATCCCAGTTGCCCACCGGGGTACGCGGCGAGATCGTGTATGACTCCACGGAGTTCATCAACACCTCGATCTATGAGGTGGTGAAGACCCTGGTCGAGGCGATGATCATTGTGTCGGTGGTGATCTACCTGTTCCTCGGCTCGTTCCGCGCGGTGATCGTGCCGCTGGTGGCGATCCCGCTGTCGCTGGTCGGGACCTTCTTCATCATGTACCTGCTGGGGTACTCGATTAACCTGCTGACCCTGCTCGCCCTGGTATTGGCGATCGGCCTGGTGGTGGACGACGCGATTATCGTGGTGGAGAACGTCGACCGGCATATCAAGGAAGAAGGCAAAGGCGTGCTGGAGGCTGCGCTGGTTGCCGCGCGGGAGCTGGGTGGGCCGATCATCGCGATGACCGTGGTGCTGATCGCCGCCTACGTGCCCATCGGGCTGCGCAGCGGCCTTACCGGTGCGCTGTTCAAGGAGTTCTGCTTCTCACTGGCGGGTGCCGTGACCGTGTCGGCCGTGGTGGCGTTGACGCTCTCGCCGATGATGACCTCCCGCCTGTTCAAGTCCGGGCAGGAAGAAGGCCGGTTTGCCCGCAAGCTCGATCAGTACTTTGACTGGTTGCGGGGCCGTTACCACCGCGTACTCTCGGGCGGCCTGAACGTATGGCCGGTGCTGGTGACGTTTGGTTTTGTGCTGTTCCTGCTGGTGGCCGCCAGCGGCATGACCGCCAAAAGCGAACTGTCGCCCATCGAGGACCAGGGGCTGGTGTTCATGCAGATCAAGGGCCCGCCCACCGCCTCGCCGCAGCAGATGGAGCGCATCGCCGACCAGGCCTTCCAGATCGCCAACAAAGAGCCGGAATACGCGCAGATGTTCCAGCTGACCGGGTTGCCTATCCTCAACCAGGGCCTGGGCGGTGTGCTGCTGAAAAACTGGGGCGACCGCTCGCGCTCCCAGGCCCAACTGATATTGGAACTCCAGCAGAAATGGAACCAGGTGCCGGGCGCCACCATCGCCGCCTTCCCCCTGCCGTCGCTGCCGGGCGCCCAGGGCTTGCCGGTGCAGTTCGTGATCACCACCACCGACTCGGTGGAAAACCTCAATGAAGTCGCCCAGGCCGTGGTGGTCGAGGCCCAGAAACAACAGCTGTTCTATTTCTCCGACATGGACCTGAAACTCGACAAGCCACAAGCCAAGCTGGTGGTGGACCGGGAAAAAATCGCCGCACTGGGCATGACCCAGGCCGACGTCGGTGCGGCGCTGTCCGCGGCACTGGGCGGCAACTACGTGAACTACTTCTCCACTGCCGGGCGCTCGTACAAAGTCATTCCCCAGGTGCTGCAAGTCGACCGCCTCAACCCTGACCAGATTCTCGATTACTACATTCGCACGCCATCCGGCAGCATGATCCAGGCGCGCACCGTGGCGCATATCGAAACCTCGACCCAGCCGGAATCCATCAACCACTTCCAGCAACTCAACTCGGCGACCCTGTCGGGCGTCAGCGGCGTGGCCCAGGGCGAACTGCTGGCGAAGCTGAACACCATTCTGACCAATATTGCGCCGTCGGGTTACACCTCGGACTTCTCCGGCGAATCACGCCAGTTCATGCAGGAATCCGGCGGGTTCTTCGGCCTGCTGATGTTTTCGATCCTGATCGTGTACCTGGCCCTGGCGTTTCAGTTCGAGAGTTTCCGCGACCCGGTGGTGATCCTGTTCTCGGTGCCCCCTGCACTCTTCGGAGCGTTGGCGTTTATCACCATGGGGTTTGCCTCGATCAACGTGTACACCCAGGTGGGGCTGGTGACGTTGCTGGGGTTGATCACCAAGCACGGGATCCTGATCGTGCAGTTTGCCAACGAGTTGCAGCGCGCCGGTCACAGCAAGCGCGAGGCCATAGAAGAAGCGGCCGGCGTGCGTCTGCGGCCGATCCTGATGACCACCGCCGCCATGGTGCTGGGCGTGGTGCCGCTGATGTGGGCCTCCGGTGCCGGGGCTGCGGGACGGCATGACATGGGCCTGGTGATCTTTGCCGGGTTGTCGATCGGTACCGTGCTGACGCTGTTCATGGTGCCTGCGATGTATATGTTCATTGGTTCAACGCACCATCAGGAGGCGGAACAGCCGGTCCCCGTGTAGGAGCGAGCTGGCTCGCTCCTACAGTGGATCAGATCACTACCCGCAGCGCCAAGCCTTCATACGCATCCAGCGTGATGGTGAAATCACCCTCGGGTGTCAGATCGCCCTCCACCCGCTCATTGATGATGTCCACCACCGGCCCGGGCGCAATATCGGGCAGGTGCAGGGTTTCAGTAATCGGCGTCGAGCCGAAGTTCAGCGCCGTGATCTGAGTACCTTTGCCCGCCGGCAGCTCGTGCACCATGATCAACAGCCCCGGGTGCTGCACATCCGGCACCAGGATCTGGCGGCTGGCGGCGATGTCGTAGGCTCGGCGCACCGCGAGGATTCTTTGCAGTTGCGAGGCAAACGAATCCGGGTCGGCCAACTGGCTGATCAGGCTGCCATACAAGGTTTTCGGGCGTGGCATCTGCCCGGCGGATTGCTCCGCATCCGGATTCAGGTCCACCAGGTCATAGGCGCCGCGATGGATCCAGCGTGTGTCGCCATCCAGCATCAAGTGGGCCACCTCCTGCGCCGGTAACGGCAATGCGCCCACCAGGTCCCAGCCGGACAGTGCAAACACCCCCGGTTGCATCGCGTTGTACATCACCAGCAGCAGGTGAATCTGGCGGATCTGCTGGATATCCGCCGGGGTAATCGCCTCAAGGTCGCGAATGCCCAGCGCCGCTGTAATGATGCTGGCGGTGGTGCAGGACACGCCGTTGGTCACGAACTTCAGGTTATACGGCGCGTGTTCGCCAGCCAGGCGTTCGTACATCTGCTCACGGATATGCTCGCGCAGGATGCCGCCGGGAAAGGTCTGCCCCTGATAGAGGTAGGTGTCATGGGCGTGCAACGTCCAGAAGTGCACCAGTTCCAGGGTCAGCTCGTCATGGTTCTGCAAGGCGTGGATCAGCGAGCCGGGGTCGATGCCCAGGGTGTGCATCTCCCGCAGCATCAGGCGCAGGAATTCGGTGTCGCCCATCAATAACGCGTGCTGGTAAGCCGGGCGCGTGATGAAGTCGTAGGACAGGTCTGCGCCGCCGTGGGACATGGCGGCGATGTCGTCCACCGTCAGGTTCAATTCCTGGAAGCTGAAACCGCCCGCCTTGCGAATCGCGCCGCCCAGGATCTGGTTGCCGGTGATGGACAGCGGATGGCTTTCAGACCAGGCGTTACCTTCCAGTTTTCGTTCCACGCCAAGGAAACCGTTGGCGTCCAGGCGCAGGATCTTCGCCCCCATCACGTCGATGGCGTGCAGGGCATCGCCAATGATCATCTGCTGCGCGGCGAAGGTCGGATCCAGCCAGTTCAGCGACGGCTGCCCTTCCTTGAAGTAATGCAGGTACACCCAGCGGCGGGGCTTGCCGTCCACGCCGATGACCACATCGGTCGCGCTCCAGTCGGTTTCCTTGACCCCGGGTTCGAAGAAGATCACCCGTTGCAACTGGCCGACGATGTAGTGCTTGTCCCTGAGCACGTCGACCTGCTGCGGGCTGAGGTTCTGCGCATCGCGGCCCTCGCTGATGTCGGGCAGCAGCGGCCAGTCTTCCTCGCGGATCTCCACCATGTGGTAGAGCCCGGGATAGTCTTCGTAGGCCATCTCGGCCAGGCGGAAGTCCGCGCCCTTGCCGGTGTGGGACGGAATCACATCGTCGATGATCACCGCGTTGTGCGCGGCGGCCATGCGGGCCAGCGCCTGAAGCTGGGCTTCGGTGCCCAGTTGCGGGTCGATGTCGAAGCTGATGCGGTCAAAATTGCCGTCAATGGTGGGGGTGTGCTCGGTGCCGGATAGACCGCCCGAGCGTTTCAACGGGCCGTTATGGATGCCCTGGATGCCGATTTTCGACAGCGCGTGCCACAAGGTTTCATCCCCCAGGGCCTCCAGTACGCTGCCGTTCTCGCGGGTGACGATGGACGCCGGATAGGCCGTGAACCACACCGATGCCAGGGCCGAAGCATCACGGGGCCGGGTATGGGCATATGGCTGTTGCCACAACCGGCCTTGCCCCGAATAAAGCCTGGCGCGCTGCTTGGCGGCATGCAGCATCGATTGTTCCACCAGCCAGGCCACATGTTTCTTATCGGCGTCCGTCATAAATCAATCACCTGCACCCATGAAGTAGTCGGTTGCGGTGGCTGCATATGAACCACCGTTCGTTACTGTATGAGGCCCCGGGCGGCGATTCGTTGCATCCGGGATGGCGACCCTTCCCCGGCCTAGACCCAGCCGCCGTCCACAATGAAGTTCTGTGCGGTACACATCACCGATACATCAGAGGCCAGGAACAGCGCCATATTGGCGATATGTTCCGGCTCCACACTGCCCGGCAGGCACTGGCTGCGGGCGATCAACTCCCGGGCCGCGTCATCCACCCACATCGCCAGTTGTTTCTCGGTCATCACCCAGCCCGGCACCAGCGTATTGACCCTGATACGGCTGGGCCCAAGCTCCCGCGCCAGGGCCCGGGTCATGCCGTGGGCGGCGGCTTTGCTGGCGGCGTATACCGGGTAGCCGCTGGAAGCCATCATCCAGCCGATGGAACCCAGGTTGATGATCGACCCACCGCCTGCGGCCTTCATCATCGGCACCACGGCCCGGGCCGCGAAAAACCCGTGCTTCAGGTTGACCGAAATCAGTTGGTCGAACCGCTCCGAGTCGATTTCATCCAGGGTGTGCCGAACGTCATTGGCGGCATTATTCACCAGCACGTCGATCGGTCCAAGACTTTGCGCCAGGCACGCTATCGCGGCCTTGTACGCGATCTCGTCGGTGATATCGCAATGGGCGAATTCGACGGCATGGCCCTCGGCCGACAATATCGCCGCCAATCGGTCGCCCTGCCCTTGCGCCCGGTCCACGAAGGCTACCTTGGCCCCCTGGCGTGCGAAGGCACGCACCATGGCCTCGCCTATCCCGGAAGCACCGCCGGAGATCAGCACGGTTTTATCCCGCAGGTCCGGGTACATCGCCTGCGCGCCGGGCTGTTTTTCAGTGTTCATGGGGCAGTCACTCCGCTGTATTTAGTCTTATTTTATATTGCATGTTTTGCGATATTGGCTATAAATCAGCCCTGCAGCCGAATAAATAGTAGAACTATTTAATTAACAACAATAAAGGTAGCTCAGTCATGCGGCAATCCCGATTCCTGCTTACCGGCCTTGGCCTCTCCCTGGCGGTGGCCAGCCTGGGCGCTCAGGCGGCTGGCTTGTCCAGCGAATACAAACCCTTCGGCAAAACCAATGACGGCACCGCCGTCGAGCAGTATGTATTGCGTAACAGTCATGGCGTACAAGCCACGGTCATCACCTATGGCGCGGTCTTGCAGTCGCTGAAAGTACCCGACAAACACGGCCAGTTCGCCGACGTGGTGCTGGGCTTCGATGACGTCCAGGGCTACCAGGCCGGTACTGCGTTCTTCGGCGCGACCATCGGCCGTTTTGGCAACCGCCTGGACAAGGGCAGCTTTGAACTGGACGGCAAACGCTATCAAGTGCCCCTCAACGACGGGCCGAACTCGCTGCACGGCGGCCCGCAAGGTTTCGACAAGCATGTGTGGAAAGCCCAGCCGGTCAAGCAGGACGATTCGGTGGGCGTGACCCTGAGCTACCTGTCCAAGGACGGCGAGATGGGTTTTCCCGGCAACCTGAAAGTCGATGTCACCTATAGCCTCAACGACAAGAACGAACTGCACATCGACTACAAGGCCACCACCGACAAACCCACGGTGCTGAACCTCACCAACCACAGTTACTTCAACCTCGCCGGCGCCGGCAGCGGTGATGTGCTCAAGCAGGTCGCCACCCTGCATGCCAGCCATTACACCCCGGTCAACAGCACCCTGATTCCCACCGGCGAACTGGCCCCGGTCGCCGGTACGCCGATGGACTTTCTCAAGCCCACTGCCATCGGCCAGCACATCAAGGACGATCATCCCCAGCTGAAATTCGCCGAACCTAAACAAGGTGGCTTTGACTTCAACTGGGTGCTGGATGCCAAGGGTGATATCGGCAAACTGGCCGCCGACGTTCGTGACCCGCAGTCCGGTCGCCGCTTGCAGCTGTATACCAGCGAGCCTGGCGTGCAGTTCTATACCGGCAACTTCCTCGACGGGACGATCAAGGGCAAGGGTGGCACGCCTTACGCCCACTGGAGTGCGTTCACCCTGGAAACCCAGCATTTTCCCGACGGCCCCAACCAGCCGAGCTTCCCCTCTACCCGTCTCGATCCTGGCCAGACCTACACGCAGAATACCGTGCTGAAATTCTCTGCTGACTAAACCTGTGGGAGCTGTCGAGCTTTGGCGAGGCTGCGATGACGTCGGCACTATCAATATCCAAGGTGCCTGACCCACCGCTATCGCAGCCTCGCTGAAGCTCGACAGCTCCCACAGTACCGGCGTTAGCAGGGCTGCCGGGAAACGTCAGCGGCCATCAGTTCCACAAACCGATCTTTTCCAGCTCCTGCTTGAAGTTCTCGCGGGTGATCAGCGTCACCTCATCCATGGCCGTGTACTTCGGCGGCTCCTTACCCGTAGTGACCCACTCGAACATCATGCTCGCGGTGTTGTAGCCCTCGATGTGCGGGCTGGGCAGCATCGAGCCGAAGAAGCCGCTGTTGGCTTTCTTCAATTCGCCAATGGCATCGGTGCCGTTGATGCCGATGCCGATGACATTCGCCGCCGCAAACCCGGCGCTTTCGGTGGCGCGCACGCCGCCAAGCACGGTGTTGTCATTCATGCCGCCGATGATCAGGTTTTTCGCGCCGCCGGGCAGCTTGACCAGCGCCGAGTTGGTGGCGTCCATGCTGCCGGGGACGTCGAGGGTCTTGAGGGCTGCGTACAGGATGTGGTCATCCGGAATACCCGCAGCCTTCAGTGATTTGACCGAGCCATCAGTGCGCTTTTTACCGGTATCGAGTTCGTTGTAGGTGTTGATCACCGCATAGGTGTCCTTCCAGTCCCAGCCACGTTTTTTCGCTTCAGTGGCCATGGCACTGCCCTGCTTCTCGCCCACTTCAAACGCGGCCATGCCCAGGTAAGGCACGTCTTCCATGAAGTTGCCCTTGGCATCCACAAAACGGTCATCCACGGCGATCACTTTCAAGCCGTTGGCTTTGGCCTTGGCCATGATCGCCGGGCCGAGGGACACGTCCGGCGGGCAAATCACAAAACCCTTGGCACCGTTGGCCGCCAGGCTGTCGATGGCCGAGAGGGTTTTCTCGCCGTCGGGCACGGCGATCTTGATCACCTCGAAGCCCTTGTCCTTGCCGGCCTTTTCGGCGAAGGCCCATTCGGTCTGGAACCAGGGCTCTTCCGCCTGCTTGACCAGAAAGCCGATCTTCACCGGCTCGGCCGCCAGCAACAGGCTGCTCAGGCCGACGGCGGACACCGCCACAGCGGCGCAGCACAGGGAACGGATACCACGACGACGATTCATAGGGTGACTCCTTGTTGTTGTTTTTGAGTGCGTTAAACAGCCTGTTGGTTATCCTGCAAAGCGGTGGCAGATTTTCCCCGGCACATCGACCTCAATGGCCAGCACCGCACCGTCCAGCGGGTGATCCAGCGGGCTGGCGGCACTGGTGATGTACAAGGTCTTGAGGTCGGGGCCTGCGAACACGCAACTGGTGGGACGGCTGACCGGCAATTCGATGACCCGGTCAACTTCACCGTCCGGCGTCAGCCGCAGCAGGCAGCTGCCGTCCCAGCGCGCGTTCCAGATATAGCCTTCGGCGTCCATGGCGGAGCCGTCCGGGCCACCCCGGGAGTGAGGCCCGAACCAGACTTGCGCAGGTGCGAGCTGGCCCTGTTCAGTCATCGGGTATCGATAGAGCGTGCCGTCCAGGCTGTCGCCGAAATGCACGTGGGTGGCGGTGTCGTTCCACAGCAAGGTGTTGGGAATCCCCAGGCCTTGCAGCAACGGCGTGACCTGCCCGTCGGTATCGACCCGGAACAGGCCGCCGGAACGTCGCAGCACCGGCAAGTCTTCACCGTGCTCGCCGATGTTGTTCTGCATGGTGCCCAGCCACAGCCGGCCCTGGGCGTCGCAGCGGGCTTCGTTGGCACGGTTGCCCGGTTGCGGATCGGCGACGCAAAGCAAGGTCAGGCGTGGATCGCTCGGCGTCGAATCGAGGTCGAGGCGATACACGCCGCTGCTCAGGGTCACCAGTGCATCGCCGCTGGCGCACGGAATAAACGCCGAGACCGGCTCAGGCAATTGCCAGGTGTGCAATTGCCCGCCCTGCAGGCGCAAGGCCTGCTGGCCGATGATGTCCACCCAATACAAGGCCTGGCCCGGTACATCCCAGAACGGCCCTTCGCCCAGCCGAGCCCGGTGCGGTGTGACTGCGGTCCACGACATGAAACCTCCTGCTTTCTTGTTGTTTTCAGGTGGTACCGGTTACAGCGCGTCGCGCGACGGCTGCCCATCTACCAGACGCTGAATGCGCAACGGGTTGGCATTCTTCAGCGCGTCGGGGAGCAGGCTATCAGGGTAATTCTGAAAGCACACAGGTCGCAGGAAACGCTCGATCGCCAGGGTGCCCACGGAAGTGCCACGGGCATCCGAAGTCGCCGGATACGGCCCGCCATGGACCATCGCGTCACACACCTCGACGCCCGTGGGGTAGCCGTTGAGCAGGATGCGGCCAACCTTTTGCTCCAGCAGCGGCGTCAACTCGCCGAACTGGGTGAAATCCGCCGGCTCGCCAATGATCGTCGCGGTCAATTGGCCGTGCAGGCCGTGCAACGCCGCAGTGAGTTGGGCCTGGTCGGCGACTTCCACGAACACCGTGGTGGGGCCGAACACTTCCTCCTGCAGCACTTCATCGCCGTTGATCAGCAGGCTGGCGTCCGCTTTGAATAGCTGTGGCTGCGCCTGATTGCCGGTTTGCGTCTGGCCCGCCAGGTGCTCGATGCGAGGATGGGCCAGCAGCGTGTGCAGGCCTTTGCCGTAGCTGTTCAAGGTGCCGGCATTGAGCATGGTTTGCGCGGGCTGGCCGCCGATCAGTTGGGCGACCTGTTGGGTGAAGCCTGTGAACGCTGGGGAGGCAATCCCGATCACCAGGCCCGGGTTCGTGCAGAACTGGCCGCACCCCTGCACCACCGAGGCGACCAGGTCGCGGGCGATGGTGTCTGCCCGGGTTTGCAGGGCCTGGGGCAAGACGATCACCGGGTTGATGCTGGACATCTCGGCGAACACCGGGATCGGTTGCGGGCGTGCCGCCGCCATATCGCACAACGCCCGGCCGCCCTTGAGCGAGCCGGTGAAACCCACGGCCTGGATCGCTGGGTGCTTGACCAGCGCTTCCCCCACACCGCCGCCGAAGATCATGTTGAACACGCCGCCGGGCATACCTGTGCGCTCGGCCGCCCGCATGATCGCATCGGCGACCCGCTCGGCGGTGGCCATGTGGCCGCTGTGGGCCTTGAACACCACCGGGCAACCGGCCGCCAGCGCGGCGGCGGTGTCGCCACCGGCAGTGGAAAAGGCCAGGGGGAAATTGCTCGCCCCAAACACCGCGACCGGCCCCAGGCCGATGCGGTATTGGCGCAGATCCGGGCGCGGCAAGGGCTGACGATCCGGCAGCGCCTGGTCGATCCGCGCCCCGTAGAAATCACCGCGCCGCAGTACCTTGGCGAACAACCGCATCTGGCCGCTGGTACGACCGCGCTCACCCTGGATACGCCCGGCGGGCAACGCCGTTTCGCGGCAGACCAGGGCGACAAAGTCATCGCCCAGGGCGTCCAGTTCATCGGCTATCGCCTCCAGGAACGACGCACGATGCTGCGCGCTCAGGCTGCGATAAGCCGGGTAAGCCTGAGCGGCGGCGTTGGCCGCGGCGTCGACCTCCTGCGCGGTGGCCTGGTAGAAATCAAAGGGCAATGCCTCGCCACTGGTGGCGTCGATGCTCTGCAGGGTGATGCTGCCGGCAGCGCTGCGCTGGCCGCCGATGTAGTTGTGGCCACAAATCCGGGTCATGCCTGTCTCCTTCAAAGGGTGCCTATGCCGCCAGGTGCCACGCCGCTGTTGGCCACGGCAATGCCGTTGATCAATGGCGCGCCGAATTCGGCCTGGCTGATTTCGAACACATCGCCTGGCTGGGTACGAATGCCGTCGGCAAACGACAAGGTGGCGGTGCCGAAGAAATGGATATGCACGTCACCTGGGCGCAGGAACTGGGTGTATTTGAAATGGTGGTATTCAAGGTTTTCGAGGCTGTGGCACATGTTGGCTTCGCCACTGAGGAATTCGTGCTGCCACAACACCTCGCCATTGCGCACGATACGGCTGGTGCCCGCCAGGTGCCGGGGCAGTTCACCCAGGCGCAACTCGGGACCATAGCTGCAACTGCGCAGCTTGGAGTGGGCCAGGTACAGGTAATTCTTGCGCTCCATCACGTGGTCGGAAAACTCGTTGCCCACCGCGTAGCCCAGGCGATACGGCTTGCCGTCGTGACCAATCACATACAGCCCGGCGATTTCCGGCTCTTCGCCGGCGTCTTCGGCAAACGCTGGCCACGGGAATGGCTGGCCCGGACGCACCACGATGCTGCCGTCGCCCTTGTAGAACCATTCCGGCTGCACACCGGCCTGGCCAGCAGCCGGTTTGCCGCCCTCCACGCCCCATTTGAAGATGCGCATGCTGTCGGTCATCGCGCTTTCGTCACTGGCGTTCTGGTGCATCTTGTCCCGCGCCGACGCACTGCCCAGGTGGGTCAGGCCGGTACCGCTGACCAGCGTGTGGGCCGGGTCCGGGTGATCCAGCGGTGGCAAGATCTTCTGCGCGGCCAGCAGTCTGGCGTAGTCGTGGCTCTCGGCCAGGCCGAGGTGGTCTATGTGCTGTTGCAAGGTGACGCCAGCCTCGATGGCGGCGAGTGCCAGGTCGCGTACCGTGCGGGCGGCCCGCACCTCGCGTACCTGATCGCCGTCGACCACGCCCACTCGGCGTTCGCCGTTGTTCAATTCAAACTGCACTAACCCCATGAGTGTTCTCCTGATTGCCAATTAAGTACGCGTGGCGCCACGGGCGCTGGCGGCGAACTGGTCGGGCGGCAGCACGTGCCTGCGCTCCAGCAACCGATAGACCACCCCGGTCAACACCACCCCGAACAGCATCACGCACGCCAGGAAGTACAAGCCCGACGCAAGGTTGCCGGTGTACTCCTTGAGTGCGCCGATCACGAACGGCCCGATGTAGCCGCCGAGGTTGCCCACCGAGTTGATCAAGGCGATGCCCGCCGCCGCACTCGCGCCGGCAAAGAAACGTCCCGGCAAGGTCCAGAACACCGCCGTGCAAGAGAACAGCGCAAACGCCACCAGGCACAGCGCTGCCAGTTGCCACAGCGGCACCGTCAGCCAGGCGCTGAGGAACAGGCCGATGGCGCCCAACACGTAGAGCACGGCAAGATGACCGTAGCGATCATTCAGGCGATCGGAACTGCGCGGGACGATCAGCAAACCGATGATCCCGAAGATGTAGGGCACTGCCGACACAAACCCGGTGGTCAGGTCGCTGCCGCCAAACTGCTTGATCAAGGTCGGCAGCCAGAGGCCCAGGCCATAGATGCTCAAGGTCACCGGCAGGTAGAACAGCGCCAGCAGCAGCACGCGTTTGTCCTTCAGCGCATGCAGCGGGTTGCCGTGCCGGGTCTGGCCGTAGGCTTGCAGGTCTTTGGCCAGCTCGCCGGTGAGCCAGGCCTTCTCCGCCTGGTCCATCCATTTCACCTGTTGCGGCCCATCCGGCAGGTAGCGCAGCACCGGCCAGGTCAGCAGGATCGCCGGGGTGCCGATGACGATGAACAACCACTGCCAGCCGTGCAGGCCGAGTATCCCGTCCATGCCGAGCAAGCCGCCCGCCACGGGGCCGGTGATCATCATCGCGATGGGTTGGGACAGGATGAACAGCCCGAGGATCTTGCCGCGGTGCCTCACCGGGAACCATTGGGTGATGTAGTAGAGGACACCCGGGAAGAACCCGGCTTCGGCGGCGCCCAGCAGAAAGCGCATCACATAGAAACTGTGGGGGCCCTGGACGAATGCCATGCCGATGGTAATCGCGCCCCAGGTCACCATGATTCGTGCGAACCAGCGCCGCGCGCCGAAACGGTCGAGCATCAGGTTGCTGGGGATTTCCAGCAGGAAGTAGCCAATAAAGAACAGCCCTGCTCCCAGTCCATACGCCGCATCGCCGATGCCGACATCCGCGCCCATGTGCAATTTGGCGAAGCCCACGGCCGAGCGATCCACGTAGGCAATCAGGTACAGCAAGATCAGGAAGGGAATCAGTTTCAGCGTGATGCGACGTATCAGCCGCTGTTCCTGGCTCATGTGAGCGGTCTCCGATTGTTATTTTTATAGAGCGTTTCGGGTCGCCTCTCGCGGAAAACCGCCAGGGCCAGGCCTCGTTGAAACGGACTATATAGTAATACTATTTAATCAACAACACTTCCAAACACCCGAATTTACGCCTATGTTAAGCTGAGAATGGATCAATATAGTCTTACAATAAGAGAGTCAGCCATGTCCGAGAAAAAGCCCGTCCTGCGCTCCGCCAGCTGGTTTGGTACCGCCGATAAAAACGGCTTCATGTACCGCAGCTGGATGAAAAACCAGGGGATTGCCGATCATCAGTTCCACGGCAAACCGATCATCGGGATCTGCAATACCTGGTCGGAGCTGACGCCCTGCAACGCGCACTTCCGCCAGATTGCCGAGCATGTGAAACGCGGCGTGATCGAAGCCGGTGGCTTTCCAGTGGAATTTCCGGTGTTCTCCAACGGCGAATCGAACCTGCGCCCCACCGCGATGCTCACCCGTAACCTGGCCAGCATGGACGTGGAGGAAGCCATTCGCGGCAATCCCATCGACGGCGTGGTGCTGCTGACCGGCTGTGACAAGACCACCCCGGCGCTGCTGATGGGCGCCGCCAGCTGCGACGTGCCGGCGATCGTCGTCACCGGCGGGCCGATGCTCAACGGCAAGCACAAGGGCCAGGACATCGGCTCGGGCACCGTGGTGTGGCAGCTCAGCGAACAGGTCAAGGCGGGCACCATTACCCTCGACGATTTCCTCGCGGCCGAAGGCGGCATGTCCCGCTCGGCGGGCACCTGCAACACCATGGGCACCGCCTCGACCATGGCCTGCATGGCCGAAGCACTCGGCACTTCCCTGCCCCACAACGCGGCGATTCCGGCAGTGGACGCGCGGCGTTATGTACTGGCGCACATGTCGGGCATGCGTGCGGTAGAGATGGTGCGTGAAGACTTGAAGCTGTCGAAGATCCTGACCAAGGAGGCCTTCGAAAACGCGATCCGCGTCAACGCAGCCATTGGCGGATCGACCAACGCGGTGATTCACCTGAAAGCCATCGCCGGGCGTATCGGCGTCGAGCTCGACCTGGACGACTGGACCCGCATGGGCCGTGGCATGCCGACCATCGTCGACCTGCAGCCGTCCGGGCGCTTCCTGATGGAGGAGTTCTACTACGCTGGCGGCCTGCCGGCGGTGCTGCGCCGCCTCGGTGAGGCCAACCTGATCCCGCACCCGAATGCCTTGACCGTCAACGGCAAGTCCCTCGGCGAAAACACCCGCGAAGCACCGATCTACGGCCAGGACGAAGTGATCCGCACCCTCGACAACCCGATCCGCGCCGACGGCGGCATTTGTGTGCTGCGGGGCAACCTCGCACCACTGGGTGCAGTCCTCAAGCCCTCGGCTGCCAGTGCCGAACTGATGCAGCATCGCGGGCGTGCCGTGGTGTTCGAGAACTTCGACATGTACAAGGCACGGATCAACGACCCGGAACTGGACGTGGATGCCAACTCGATCCTGGTGATGAAAAACTGCGGGCCCAAGGGTTATCCGGGCATGGCGGAAGTCGGCAACATGGGCTTGCCGGCCAAACTGCTGGCCCAGGGCGTGACCGACATGGTGCGCATTTCCGATGCGCGCATGAGCGGCACGGCCTACGGCACCGTGGTGTTGCACGTGGCACCGGAAGCGGCGGCCGGCGGTCCATTGGCGACGGTCAAGGAAGGCGACTGGATCGAACTCGATTGCGCCAATGGCCGCCTGCACCTGGACATCCCGGACGCCGAACTGGCGGCCCGCATGGCCGACCTTGCGCCGCCCGAGCAGCTGATTGTCGGGGGCTACCGGCAGCTGTACATCGACCACGTATTACAGGCAGACCAGGGCTGCGACTTCGACTTCCTCGTGGGCTGCCGTGGCGCCGAAGTGCCGCGTCATTCCCACTAATTGGGACGGGAGCAATGCTATGATGCCGCGTATTTCGCCAGAGTAGCCTCCCTGTTATGGATCAGCAGCCGACCAAGCCGCGCAAGAGCATGCACGCCCAAATCGTCCAGGACTTGGGCATGCACATCGTTTCCGGGCGCTTCAAGCCGGAAGAACGGTTGCCCATGGAGGCCACCTTGTGCGAGGAGTACAAGGTCAGCCGCTCGGTATTGCGTGAGGCGACCCGGGTGCTCAGCGCCAAGGGCCTGGTGATTTCCAAGCCCAAGGTCGGCGCCGTGGTGCGCCCACGGGTGCAGTGGCACTTGCTGGACCCGGACGTGCTGACCTGGCTGATGCAGTCGACACCCCACAGCGAGTTTTTCAACACCCTGGCCGGTGTGCGCCGGATCCTCGAGCCGGAAATCGCCGCGATGGCCGCGACCACCGCCACCGACGCCGACATCGCCACCATCGAAAAAGCCTACCTCGGCATGGAAACCGCCAATACCCACGAAACGTTGCTGCAGGCCGACCTGGACTTCCACCGGGCGATTGCCGATGCGACCCGCAACGACTTGCTGGCCTACATGTGCAATATGCTGTCGCTGCCACTTCGCGAGTCCATCAACATCACCAACCGTCGCCCCGACATCCAGGGCCTCAGCCTGCCCCGGCACAAAGCGATCCTCACCGCGATCAAGAACCGTGACGCCCTCGGCGCGCGGCATGCCTCCCTGGTGCAACTGGACGATACCCGGGTGGCGCTGGACACCGTGATGAACGTGCTGACGCCGCTGTAGCGCCAGGCAACCCACCGTCAAGTCGAGGCCGCCCTTGGATTACTTCGCTGCGTTAACCGCCTTTGTCGAAGCCGCCGAGGGCAATAACTTCTCCCGTGCCGCCGACCGGCTTGGCATCAAGGCTTCCACGGTTTCACGCTACGTGAAGGACCTTGAACAAGACCTCGGCATCGCCTTGTTCAACCGCTCTACCCGTACGCTGCACCTGACCGAGGGTGGCCAGACATTCCTGACGCACGCACGCCGGGTACTGGATGAACTCGAACAAGCCAAGGCCGCCACCTCCGCACTGAACGAACAACCACGGGGCGTGCTCAAGCTCAACCTGCCGCCCGCCTTTGCCCGCCACCATATCCTTCCCACCTTGAATGCCTTCCTGGCCCGCTACCCGCAGATCAAGCTGGAACTGGTGCTGGACGACAGCCACGTCAACCTGATTCATGCCGGCGCGGACCTGGCGATCCGCATTGGCACCCTGGCGGATTCCACGTTGAAGGCACGCAAGATCTGCGATGAGCGCTACCGGCTGGTGGCCAGCCCGGCGTTTTGCCGGGAGTATCCGGCGCCGGTCAACCCTGCCGACCTGGCTGCCATGCCGGCGATTCTGGGGGCGGCTGACAGCGCATTTGCCAACGGGCGTGAGGTGTCACCGCTGGTGCATAAAGACAGCATCCGGATCAACGACCTGGACGCACAATTGATCGCCGCACAACAGGGCCTGGGATTTGCCTTGCTGCCCGACTGGCTGGTAGCCAAACCCATTGAAACCGGCGAGTTGCTGGTGTGGTTGCCTGAGTGGGATATCCGCATCGCAGGCCGTGAATCGGCGGTTTGGTTCGTTTATCCACCCAAGCGCATCGTGTCTTCCAAAGTGCGGTGCTTCATCGACTTTATCGTCGAGCAACTGGGCGAAACACCGCACTGGAAACGTCTCAGCTGAAGCGGATATCCAGCGACCGCAGATAGGTTTGCAGCCCCGCATCCTGGATCGGAATCAGGAAGGCTTCCGTGTCGGACTCATTGAAGTGGGCATGCCAGTAACCTGGCGGCGTCACGAACGCCAGGCCCGGCGACCAGTCGACCCGCACCGGGTTGCGGATCTGCCCATCGGCGTCCAGTTCGGTGCCCACCAGCGAATAGCAGCCCTTGGGGCAATCAATGATGAAATCCAGCGCAATCGACTGGTGTCGGTGGGGCTTCTGAATCGACCCCGGCGGCAGGATGCCGTACATCGCCCACAGCACATGGGTCACGGTGCGAGTCTGCGGGAAGTTGCGATTGCCCAGCAGGATGCTGATACGGCTACGGTCCTGGGCGCGGGGATCATCGGCCGCTTCGCGCAGTTTTGCGTTGGCCAGCTCCGCGGGATACAGCGTCGGCACGAAGCGATCGGCACTGCGGATCACGCCCAGGTAACGCAACAGCGGCTCATCGTGGACGTAATACAGGCGCGCATCCTCTGATGCGCTGAACCGCGCTTGCTGCAGACCTGGCAGCGCAATGAAGCAGCCTTTGGTCCAGTCGATGCGGTGCGCGCCCTGAACCACACTGCCCTGCCCGGCGATGACATAAAACACCTGTGAGGTGGCGTTGGGGTGCAGTTCCAGCGTATCGCCGGCGTTCAGGCGAATGAAGTTCGCACACAGCCCCGGACCGGTGGCCGGACCTTCGCAACCCAAGGCATCGCTGAGGTCCAGCGGCACTACCCGAGAGGGCCCACTGTCGTACAGCGAGGCCGGGAAGCTGTGATAGGGAATGCGCGTGATCAGGTTGGCGCTGATGGGATTGGCGGCCTTGCTGTATTCAAAGTATTCGGCATCGAGCAGGTGCTGCGGTTGGGTATCGGCCACGTCAGGCTTGAATTCGCTATTCATTATGATCACCTCAATCTACGACTGGATTTCGCATGCCCCGTGGGGCGCTGCGGCGGTGAAAGAACTATAGGCATTCAGCGGCGGTGGATTAATCCCTCATCTTGCATAGCAGTTGTGCGAAATGGGGCAGGCATAAGCCTCTCTTGGTGTACTGATAGTTTGATTCAATCAACTATCAAAGTGCCACTTTATAAATAAGTTAAATATATATACATC
>NZ_JACARS010000145.1:0-4574 GCF_013386485.1 Pseudomonas sp. P7758
TGGTAAGACTCCCCCGAAAGCTAGGCGGGCTTGTAGGCAATCCAGCCCTTGAAACTGAAGCTCGCGTAGAACAGTTCCACACCTTCAAAGCCTGCCTCCCGTAGCAGTGCTTCATCGTCCCCGGGTGACAGCACCGGCAAGTGGCTGCTGATGGCGGCAATCGCCCGCTGCGCATCTTCAGGCGGCACGCCGGACTCCACCGCATAGGCGGCATAACGCTTCAGCCAGCGTGTTTTTTCCTCTGGCGAGGATTGGGGGAAGCTGTGATGCGCCGCAATCAAAGGCGCGCCCGGCGACAAGCGCCGCCACAGCTCTTTCAGGGTTTGCAGACGCTCTTCGGCCGGGATGAAATGCAAGGTCAGCAAGGACGTGGCGGCATCGAACGGCCCCTCGGGCGCGGTATCGATATAGCCTTCATGCAACTGCACCCGGGCCATCAGCGGACCCAAGGTGGCCTCGGCCAGCTTCAGCATCTCGGCAGACGGGTCCACCCCCACAAACTGCCACTCGGGCTGACTGTCGGCAAACTTCTTCAACTCCAGCCCACCGCCTGCGCCGAGTACCAATACCTTGCCGGTGGCCGAGACGCTTTCGCGCAATAGCAGCGTGGTCATGCGCTGCAGGGACTCGAAACCCGGCACCAGCCTCACCGGGCCTTCGGCGTAGCGGGCGACAGCGTCGGGATCTGAAAACCAGGTCATTGCTGGCTCCTGTTGGCGGGGGAAGCGACAACCCTACTGGGGCAAATTCAGGCTGGCAATTGAAGAGATGTGCAGTTGTGTTAAAACGTTGCCTTTGCTGATTTTGAGAGTACCCCTCGAATGCTTCCCGACATGCTTATCCGCGATGCACGGCCTGAAGACGCGTTATGCGTTGGTGTGCTGGGCATGCAGGTTTTTCTCGATACTTACGCCACCGAAGGCATTCGCGACTCAATCGCCGCCGAGGCGCTGCAAGCGTTTTCGCCCCAGACGATTTCCGCGCTGATCGCCCAGCCGGGCACGGCCATCATCGTCGCTGAAGCCAACGGGCATCTGGTGGGGTTTGCCCAGGTGGCGATGGACACCGGCCATGCGCTGATCTCAACCCCGAACGCGGCGGAGTTGCAGCGGCTCTACATCCAGGAACGGTTTACCGGGCTCGGACTCGGCTACCGTTTGCTGCAAGCGGCTGAACAGCGCGCAGGGCAGGGTGGCGCTTCTTTGTTGTGGGCGACGGTGTGGGTCGGCAACGAGCGGGCGCTGGGTTTTTATCCGCGTCGTGGTTATGAGCTATTGGGGGCGCCTACGTATACGTTCCAGAATGAAACCCATGAAAATCGGTTGTTTGGCAAAAGGCTTGGCGTCTAGCCGTCAGAGCGTTTTGCTGAGGAAAACCCGGCTGCTGCCTTGCGGGTCGCATGGTATTTCACCAAAACGTATCCAGCCATTCTTCTCGTAAAATTCCGGGGCCTGGAAACTGATGGTGTACAGCACCGCCGAGCGGCACCCTCGGTGACGGGCTTCGCCTTCGAACGCCTTCAGCAGCGATGTACCCAGGCCTGAACCACGCAGCGCATCGGGCAAATGGAACAGGTCGAGGAACGCCATCCCGAGGCTGGTTTTGCCGGTGATGCCGCCGAGGGTTTCACCGGTGTCGGGATCCTTGATCAGCACCGTCAACGGACGTCGGTCATTGGAGCCGGTGATGTGTTCGTTGAAGGCGGCGAGTCCCTTGCCGAGAAGCTGCTCGGCTTCGGCGTCTGGTTGGTCACCTATCTCAATCAAATGCTGTTTCATCAGGTTCTGCTCCCTGTCAAAGCCGTTCCCGCACCATCCGCATCAGCCGTTCACCCACCTGATCCACGCCTTTGTTTTGCGCAACCACCTGGGCACCTTCCATCAACAACGTCAGCTCTTCAGCCAGCTCCACGGGCTTGCTCGCCTTGAGCTGCGTACACAGCAGCTTCACCCGCTCAAACTGGCGTTTTTTATGCGCCTGGATCAGCGCTCGCGCAGGGTGATCGGCCTCCGGAATTTCCGCGAGGGTGTTGGTAAACGGGCAACCGCGATAGCCCGCCCGTTCCAGGTCGTCGACGATAAAAACCGCCAAGCCCAGCAGCTGTTCCCTGGGGGAGTCGGGGTGTTGCTGCGCCAGGCGATCCAGCACATCGCTGTAGCTTTCCGTCAGGCGCTCCAGCCACTCCAGCACCAGCGCATCCTTATTCTCGAAATGCCGGTACACGGTCATCTTGGTCGAGGCGGCCAGTGCCGCAATGGCATCCACGCTGACACGGGTGATGCCCTGTTCGACAAACAGCGTTTGCGCCGCATCGACGATCCGCTCGCGGGGCGGCAGTTGAGGTGTCCGTTGCGCACGCATGCACATTCTCCACTTGACAGCGATACCATTGAGTATCGCATGATACTCTTCGGTATCGTCCGATACCGAAGAGTATTCATCATACCCGTTTGGAGGGTTTCATGTACCTGTCTGAATATGCCGATCAGGATGCTACCGGCCTGGCACGCCTGATCCACACCCACGCTGTCAGTGTCGACGAGGTGCGCGCGGTCGCCCTGCAAGCCATCTTAGCCGTCAACCCGCAGATCAACGCCTTGGTGGAAGCCTGGGACGATGAACCGGTTGCGGCCCAAGGCCCGTTCCATGGCGTGCCGCTGCTGCTCAAAGACCTGGGCGTCAGCGCCGCAGGCCGCCGCAATGAACTCGGCAGCGCGCTCGCGCAGGGCTGCACCGCCGATGCCGACTCGGAACTGATGACCCGCCTGCGCCGCGCCGGCCTCATGCCGTTGGGCCGCACCACCACCCCCGAATTCGCCGCCAGCACCACCACCGAAAGCCGCTTTTCAGGCCCCACCCGCAACCCGTGGGACGTGCAGCGCAGCGCCGGTGGTTCCAGCGGCGGCTCGGCAGCGGCGGTGGCGGCGGGGTTGGTACCGGTGGCGCATGCGACCGATGGCGGCGGCTCAATCCGCGTACCCGCGTCCATGTGCGGCCTGTTCGGGCTCAAGCCGAGCCGTGGTCGCGTGCCCATGGGGCCGGACGTCGACGAAGTCTGGAGTGGTTTGGCAGTGCACGGGGTATTGACCCGTTCGGTACGCGACAGCGCTGGCATGCTCGACGCGATCCATGGCGGCGCGCCTGGAGATCCGTTTCACATAGCACCGCCAGAAAACAGCTTTTCGGCGCTTGCCCAACGGGCCCCCGGTTCGTTGCGCATTGCCCTCCAGAGCCTGCCTTTAAACGGGCAGAAGCTGCATCCGGCGGTGGAACAGGCGCTGTTCAATACCGCCAAACAACTGGAAGCACTGGGTCATCAGGTTGAAGAAATCCAGCCGGACATTGGCGTGAGTTGGGAGGCGTTTGTCGAACTCAATGCGCGTTTCTGGTCGTCGAACACGGCAGCCTGGATAGATGCAGTTGCCGGCGCGACGGGTCGTGCGATCAGTGCTGAATACCTGGAACCGGCGACACTGGCGTTGTATCGCCTGGGCAAGTCACTGCAAGCGACAGACCTGTTGGGGGCCCTGTGGGAACGCAACATCGTCGCGCGCCACATGGGTGACCTGTTCCAGCGATATGACGTGCTGCTGTCGCCCACACTGCCCGGGCTGGCGCCGATGATCGGCGACTACAACCAGGGCCAGGCGCAACTGGACGGGCGAGGGTGGATGAATCGAGTGTTTGCGCATTCGCCGTTTACCGCGCTGGCCAATGTCATTGGCGCGCCGGCGATGTCGGTGCCGCTGGGTCATGATTCCCGGAGCGGGCTGCCGATCGGCATGCAGTTCATGGGCGCGTTTGGTCAGGAGGGCATGTTGCTTGGCCTGGCGACGCAACTGGAACGGGCAACGCCTTGGGCTGCACGTCGCCCGCACGTGTGGGCCGGGGGAAACCTGTAACCCAAGGCAAATGCTTTCCCTGTGGCGAGGGAGCTNNCCCTCGCCACAGAGGGAAGTGTGATGGCTAGATATCCATCACCATCTCATGCCACGCCATCCCGCCATGGTCCGACGCCGACGGCTGCACATAGCGATAGCCCATGCGCTTATACAGCTCCACATGGCGGTCCTTGCACATCAGGTGAATGGTCTTCTTGCCCATCGCCTGCATGCGCTGCACGAACTCCGTCATCAAGCGCGTGGAGTAGCCCTTGCCTTGCTGGGTGGGATCCACCACCACCGACATGATCACCACATTCGGCGCATCGGCTGAATGCCCGACCAACTCCTTGAAGGCCTCATCCGACATCACCACTTCATCGGCGCAACCGCAGTTGATGAAACCGACCACAACACCATCCGCCTCCAGGATCAGAAAGCCTTGCGGGTACAGCGCAATGCGCGTGGCGATCTTTTCCAGGGTCGCGGCTTCGTCGCCTTCGTAGGCGGTGATTTCGATTTCGTAGCAACGGTTGGCGTCGGCGGGGTTGGCGTTACGGAAGGTGAGGGCGGGCATTGGGTTACCGAAGAAGTTGAACGACGGCCCCCATGATAAAGAAAGAACACCCCGACAGCACCGCCGAACACAAAACCCACTCACGCCACCGACCCCCTGTGGGAGCCGTCGAGCTT
>NZ_JACARS010000146.1:0-6081 GCF_013386485.1 Pseudomonas sp. P7758
AACCCATATCAGCCGTTACCAAAAAAACGGATATGTACTCCGAGCCAAAAGCCGGAACCCATTTCAACACCTCTTATGGTCATTTATGGAAAAGTCAAAGTATCGAAAAGCAGGATTGGCCCTGGTGTTGACCGTCGCAGCGGGCCTGATTATCTACACGGTGCAGGCCCCCGCAGACGCGCCGCAATACCTGACCGCCACCGCCGAACGCAGTGACATCGAAAACGCCGTCCTGGCCACCGGCCTGCTCGAAGGCGTCAAGCAGGTCGATGTCGGCGCCCAGGTTTCCGGCCAACTCAAATCCCTGAAGGTCAAGGTCGGCGACAAGGTCAAGAAGGGCCAATGGCTGGCCGAAATCGACCCGTTGATCCTGCAGAACACCCTGCGCAAAGCCCAGGTCGACGAAGAAAACCTCCAGGCCCAACGCCGCGCCACCGCCGCGCAACTCAAGGAAACCAAATCCGTCTACGAACGCTACCAGGGCCTGCAGGAGGACGAATCCGTGTCCCGCCAGGACTTCGAAACCGCCGAGTCCAACTACGAGGTACAGCGCGCCAACCTGATGTCCCTCGACGCCCAGATCAAAAGCGCCCACATCCAGATCGACACCGCCAAGATCAACCTGGCCTACACCCGCATCGTCGCGCCAATCGACGGCGATGTAGTGGGCATCGTCACCCAGGAAGGCCAGACCGTGATCGCCAGCCAACTGGCACCGGTGCTGCTCAAGCTCGCCGACCTGGACACCATGACCGTCAAGGCCCAGGTCTCCGAAGCGGACGTGATCCACATCAGTCCGGGCCAGCAGGTGTATTTCACCATCCTCGGCGAGGCCGACAAACGCTACTACGCCAAATTGCGCGGTACCGAACCTGCCCCGCAGAATTTCCTCGAAACCCAGACCGCCGGCACCCCCAAGCAAAACACCGCGGTGTTCTACAACGCGCTGTTCGACGTACCCAACCCCGACCACCGCCTGCGCATCGCCATGACCGCCCAGGTGCGCATCGTGCTCGACACCGCCAAGGCCGCACTGACCGTGCCGGTGGCCGCACTCGGCCCGCGCAATGCCGATGGCAGCTTCCCGGTGCGGGTGCTGGACGCCAAGGGCAAGGCCAACACGCGGCAGGTGCAGACCGGCATCAACAACAACGTCAAGGTGCAGATCCTCGATGGCCTGGCCGAGGGCGACAAGGTGGTGATCGGCGATCCATCGCCCGCCGTGGCGGGGGGCTGATTGATGACTCAGCCACTGCTGGAGCTTAAAGGCATCGTGCGCAGTTTCATGGCCGGTGACCGCGAATTCATTGCGCTCAAGGGCATCGACCTGACCATCCACGCCGGGGAAATGGTCGCGATCACCGGGGCCTCGGGTTCGGGTAAATCCACTCTGATGAACATCCTCGGTGGCCTCGACTACGCCACTGCCGGCAGCTACAAGATCAATGGCATCGAAACCCGCACCCTGGGGGATGAACAACTGGCCGAGCTGCGCCGCGACTACTTCGGTTTTATCTTTCAGCGTTACCACTTGCTGGCGCACCTGAGCGCGTTGCACAACGTGGAAATGCCAGCGATCTATGCCGGTACGCCGGAAACCGCCAGGCACAGCCGCGCCGGGGAATTGCTGGCACGCCTGGGGTTGTCGGGGCATTTGACCCATCGCCCGAGCCAGCTGTCCGGCGGCCAGCAACAGCGGGTGAGTATCGCCCGGGCCTTGATGAACGGCGGCGAAGTGATCCTCGCCGACGAACCCACCGGCGCCCTCGATACCCACAGCGGCAAGGAGGTGATGCGCATCCTGGCCGAGCTGCACGCCGCCGGGCACACGGTGATCATCGTTACCCATGACCCGAAAGTCGCGGCCAATGCCCAGCGGATCATTGAGGTGCGCGATGGCGAGATTGTCAGTGATCGCGCCAATCAGAGTGTCGGCCTCGACCTGCCCACCGAAGCGCCCATCGAGCCCAAGCGCAGCGGTGCGCGCAAGTTGGTGGCGAGCCTCGGGCTGTTCAAGGAGGCCTTCAACATGGCCTGGGTCGCGCTGATTTCCCATCGCATGCGCACCTTGCTGACCATGCTCGGCATCGTCATCGGCATCACCTCGGTGGTGTCGATCTCGGCCATCGGCGAAGGCGCCAAGCGCTATGTGCTCAAGGACATCCAGGCCATTGGCAGTAACACCATTGATATCTTTCCCGGCAAGAGTTTTGGTGACAGCCGTGCGTCAGCCATCGAGACGTTGTTGCCGTCGGATGTGGATGCGCTGAACCAGCTGTATTACGTCGACAGCGCCACGCCGGTGGTGGGGCGCAACCTATTGCTGCGTTACGGCAATATCGACCTGGACGCCCAGGTCAATGGGGTCAGCGATCGCTATTTCCAGGTCAAGGGCCTGAAGCTCGAAGCCGGAATTACCTTCAGCGAAAGTGACGCTCGGCGCCAGGCCCAGGTGGTGGTGATCGACCACAACGCGCGCCATCGACTGTTCGCGCCAGGCGTGGATCCGCTGGGTCAGGTGATCCTGGTGGGCAACCTGCCCTGTACGGTGATCGGGGTGACGGCCGACAACAAAAACATGTTCGCCGCCAGCAAGGCGTTGAACGTGTGGGTGCCGTACGAGACGGCAGCGGGGCGGCTGTTGGGCCAGCGTCATCTGGACAGCATCACGGTGCGCATCAAGGACGGCCAGCCGAGCAAGGTGGTGGAAGAGAACGTCACCAAGCTGATGTTGCAACGTCACGGCACCAAGGACTTCTTTACCAACAACCTCGACAGCATCATGCAGACGGTGCAGAAAACCAGCCGTTCCCTGGCGTTGCTGCTGTCGTTGATTGCAGTGATTTCGTTGCTGGTGGGCGGCATCGGGGTGATGAATATCATGCTGGTGTCGGTGACCGAACGCACCCGCGAAATCGGGATTCGCATGGCAGTGGGCGCGCGGCAATCGGATATTCGCCAACAGTTCCTGGTGGAAGCGGTGATGGTCTGCCTGATTGGCGGGATGATCGGCATCTCGCTGTCATTCGCCATCGGCTATCTGTTTTCGTTGTTTGTGAAAGAGTGGGAAATGGTGTTTTCCCTGGGCTCGGTGGTGACGGCGTTTGCGTGTTCGACGTTGATCGGGATTGTGTTCGGGTTTGTGCCGGCGCGGAATGCGGCGCGGTTGGATCCGATTGAAGCCCTGGCCCGGGATTAGGCCGGGCAGAGATCAAAAAATGTGGGAGCGGGCTTGCTCGCGAATGCGGTGGATCAGTCACACATGTATTGACTGACACTGCGCATTCGCGAGCAAGCCCGCTCCCACATTTGTTCCTCGGTGTTCTAGAGAGTGGCGTTTTCTTCTGTGGAATACATCCACCGCATCAACGAATGCCGGCCACTGATGCCCATCTTGATCGCAGCCCGCTTGAGGTAGCTCTCGATGGTATTGACCTTCAGTGCCAACTGCTCTGCCAGTTCCGGTGCGGTACGCCCGGCCAGCAGCCCCACGCACACCTCAAGCTCCCGGCTGGACAGGGCCAGCCCCGATTGCGCGAGGCGCTCTTCAAAGCGCCGGCGCAAGGTGTCGATGCCTTGTTGCTGCGGCGCTTCGCTGTCCGGACCGCTGGGTTGCAGGGCGCTGATGTGTTTTTCAACCATCGGCAGCAGCAGGGAGGAGAAGTCTTGCAGGATGATCCGCTCCTGCTGGGAAAAACTTTCGCAGGGGTTGGAGCGATACACCGACAGCACGTAGCTGACGTCATCCTTGCGCCGGGTCAGGTGCAGTTGGGCGGCGGCCTGGGCCTCTTCCTGCCCTGGCAGCGGGTCGGTGTACACCGGGCTGATCCCCGTCATTCGCGAACTGCCTGCCTTGCGCGGTGAACTCACAGGCATTTGGGTGATGTGCGTGGCGTCGACCGCCAGTTGGGTGAGGATCAGGTCATGCAGCATGCGCGGGAAATGCCGGCTGCCGGTGCTGGCGATGACTTTGCCAATGTGGGGGAACAGGTGTGAGTTCATCATTTCATCCATGAGTTTCAATGAGGGCGGCGTACAGGGCAGTGATCTCCATGACTGCCGCCTCGTATGCTAGTACAGGCTTTCGCAAACGGGCCAATGAATGGATCAAATTTTTTGCGGTGCAGGGCGCAACGGGAGAAGCCCGACCTTTTCAGGCCGGGCTATTGATAAACGTCGCGCCTGCCTGTGAATTTACTTCAAGCGTGATGAACGTTGTGTTGCACCGCCCGGGATTTCGGCTTTACGGCACAGGCCTGCAGGGCTTGGGCAACGTCGGCCAGCAGGTCGGCGACATCCTCAAGGCCCGCCGAGAGTCGCACCAGCCCTTCGGAAATCCCGTGGTGGGCGCGCTGCTCCGGGGTGTAGGTGGAGTGGGTCATGCTGGCCGGGTGCTGGGCCAGTGACTCGGCGTCCCCCAGGCTCACGGCCCGGGTGAACAGCTTGAGGGCGTTCATGAAGCGTCGGCCCATGTCGATGCCGCCCTTGAGTTCAAACGCGATCATGCCGCCGGATTGTTTCATCTGCCGCGCGGCCAGTTCGTATTGAGGGAAGGAGCGCAGGCCGGGGTAGGTCACCCATTCCACCAGGGGATGGGCCTGCAAGGCTTCGGCGATGGCCAGGGCGTTGCTGCAATGGCGGTCCATGCGCAGGGCCAGGGTCTTGAGGCCGCGCATCAGCAGGGCGGCGTCCTGGGGTGACATCACCGCACCGGTCAGGTCCTTGAGCCCTTGCAGGCGAATGCGCTGGGCCAGGGCCTGGCTGCTGACGGCGATGCCGGCGGTGATATCGCCGTGGCCACTGAGGTATTTGGTGGCCGAGTGCACCACCACGTCGGCGCCCATTTCCAGCGGGCGTTGCAGGTAGGGCGTGCAGTAGGTGTTGTCCACCACCACGGTGATCCCGGGTTGCCGGTGGGCGATCTCGGCGACGGCGGCGATGTCCACCAGTTGCAGGTTGGGGTTGGCCGGGGTTTCGAAGTAGATCATGCGCGTGGCCGGGTTGATGGCCTCGCTCAGGGCGTTCAGGTCGGTGAGGTCGACGTGGCGCACCTTGATGCCGAATTCGCCGATGCCGTGGTGCAGCAGGGCGAAGGTGCAGCCGTAGAGGGTCTGGCTGACGATGATTTCGTCACCGGGGCGCAGCAGGGTCCAGAACGTCGCGGCAATTGCGCCCATGCCGGAGCTGAAGGCGACGGCGGCTTCGCCGTTTTCCAGGGTGGCCATGCGCGATTCCAGCAGGGCCAGGGTGGGGTTGGAGATGCGGGTGTAGAAGTGTCCGCTCTCTTCGCCGGCGAAGCAGGCGGCTCCGTATTCGGCGGTGGGGAAGGCGAAGGTTGCCGTCAGGTAGATGGGCGGCACGAGGGCGCCGTGGTGGTCCTGGGGGTCGTAGCCGTGGTGGATGGCGCGGGTGGAAAAGCCGAACGTGTTGTGTTTATTTTTCATGGTCGGACGCTCCTTATTTCCTACAATGCTATGCTTATAACGGCGGCCGAACGTTCCATAGTTTGCTGGGAAAAGCCGGTAGATTGGGATGAAAAACAATAAAAACGACGTTTTGAGGCAAGATATGCCCATGCATCTGGATCGGACTGACAAGGCACTTTTAAACGCCTTGCAGGGTAATGCGCGGTTGACGGTGGCGGAGTTGGCGGAGCGGGTGTCGCTGACCACTTCGCCGTGTTGGCGGCGGGTGAAGAACCTTGAGGACAGCGGGGTGATCGGCGGTTATCAGGCGATCCTGTCGCCCAAGGCGCTGGGGTATGGGGTGACGGCGTTTGTCAGCATCATGATGGATACGCACTCCCGGGAAGTTGCCCGGGCGTTTGAGCAAAGGTTGCTGGAGATTCCCGAGATTGTGGCGTGTCATAACGTTTCGGGGCGGTATGATTTTTTGTTGGAAGTGGTGGCGAAGGATCTGGAGTCGTTTGGGGAGTTTGCGCGGGAGGTGTTGCAGGGGTTGCCGTGTGTTAAGGAGATTTACTCGAGTTTTTCTTATAAGTCGGTGCGGCCGTTGCGGGTGATTCCTTTGCCGGAGTGATGGTGTGTATATCCGTTATTTGGGTAACGGCTGCTTATGGTT
>NZ_JACARS010000147.1:0-18634 GCF_013386485.1 Pseudomonas sp. P7758
CCAAGGAGTCTAACCCAGCGTTTGGCCGGGCGACCACACGAAAACCGAGGTTTTGTTGGGTTATACTCGCGCCCCTCTTTACTCCCCGCCCGTTCCGGAGCCCGCATGACCCAGGATCAACTCAAACAGGCAGTGGCCCAGGCCGCCGTCGATTTAATCCTTCCTAAACTCGACGATAAAAGCATCGTCGGTGTCGGCACCGGTTCCACCGCCAATTGCTTTATCGATGCGCTGGCCCTGCACAAGGGCGCGTTCGACGGCGCGGTTGCCAGCTCCGAAGCCACCGCTGCGCGGCTCAAGGGCCACGGTATTCCGGTGTACGAGCTGAACACCGTCAGCGACCTGGAGTTCTACGTCGACGGCGCCGATGAAAGCGACGCACACCTGAACCTGATCAAGGGTGGCGGCGCAGCCCTGACCCGCGAGAAGATCGTCGCGGCCGTGGCCAAGACCTTCATCTGCATCGCCGACGCCAGCAAACTGGTGCCGGTACTCGGCGCGTTCCCGCTGCCGGTGGAAGTGATCCCGATGGCCCGCAGCCACGTGGCCCGCGAACTGGTGAAACTGGGCGGCGACCCGGTGTACCGCGAAGGCGTGCTGACCGACAACGGCAACATCATCATCGACGTGTTCAACATGCAGATCACCAACCCGGTGGAACTGGAGCGCCAGATCAACGCGATCGTCGGCGTCGTCACCAACGGTTTGTTTGCGGCCCGTCCGGCTGACGTACTGCTGCTGGGCACCCCGGAAGGCGTAAAAACGCTTAAGGCGTAATGCAAAACCCGTGTGGGAGCGGGCTTGCTCGCGAATGCGCAGTGTCAGTCACTGAATATGGCGCCTGATACACCGCATTCGCGAGCAAGCCCGCTCCCACATTTGTTCTGCACATGACTCAAGACTTGGTTTTTTTGAATACATAGAAAAGATTGGGCTCACTGACCATGTACAACGTGCCGTCGTTGTCCATGGCGATCCCCTCGGCCTGAGGCACGCGCTGCTTCAGGCCATGGCGCCCCTTGAGCAGCGACAGGCTGCTCAGGGGGCGACCGTCGATATCCAGTTCCAGCACCAAAAATGACTCATCCGACAGCGCCAGCAGATGACCGCTACGCTCGTCGTATTGCAGGCTCGACAGGTCGCGCACAAACAACCCGGCATCGCGCTTGGGGTTGTTGATCACGTGCACCGAGTAGGTTTTTTCCGGTTTGAAATGCGGAAAGCCGTGGACCTCGTAGATCAGCATCGGGTCGCGTTCCTTGGCCACAAACAGGCGCTTGCCCACCGAGTCATAGGCCAGGCCTTCGAAGCCCTTGTTGCCGCCCAGGTGCACGCCGAGGGTCATTTGCTCGGCGTCGGCGGCATCGAGGAATTGGGTGTCGTCATCCACATGGACCTTGATCAGCCGCTGCTGGCGTTCGTCGCTGATCACGTAGGTGTTGTCGCTGATGTACTCCACGGCCTCGGCATCGCCAAACCCCACCAGCGCAATGCGCCGCAGGATTTTGCCGTCCAGGGACAGTTCGACCAGCTCAGCGTTCTTGTTGGTCACGGTAAACAGGCTGTTGCGCACCGGATCAAAGGTCAGTGCCGAGACATCATCGTTGAGGCCGTCGATCACCTGCGCCTCCAGGGCCACCCGGTAATCCCCAAGGCCAATGGAGTGCTCCCCGGCGGGATTGCGCCAGGATTGCCAGTTGAACCAGGCACGCTCAAACAGGCGCAATTGCTGGGCAACCACACCGCACGCCACCAGGGCGATCAGGATCAGGATAAAAAAAGCAGGTTTGGGGCGGGCAAGTCGACGCATCGGGCGGGGCTCAGAGTAAAAACTGGCGAATGAATATCATGGTCGCCTGAATTTAAACTTAAACGCCCCGGGTGTCTGGCGGATGCCGCAGATAGAGAGAAATCTGACGTAATCGAACTACTGCGCCTGCTTCTCGAAGCGATAGAACAGGTTCGGCTCGCTGACCATATACAGCGTGCCGTTCTCGTCCATGGTCACGCCTTCGGCACGCGGGATGGTGTTCTTCAAGCCATTGAAGCCGCCGAGCAAGGTCATGAAGCTGACCTGCTCGCCCTTCTCGTCCAGTTCCAGCAACAGATGGGAGTCCGCCGACAGCGCCAGCAGGTGGCCGGTACGCGGGTCGACGGTCAGCGCCGACAGGTTGCGCATGTCCAGTTCAGTGCTGGCGAGCTTTTGCTTGGCGCCGGAGAGGGTCTGGCTGCCGTCGCTTTTCCAGGTGAACAGGGCCGGTGGGCGTTCTTCGCCGAGGATCAGCTGTTGGTTGCGCTTGTCCCAGGTCACCGCCTCAAAGGCTTTGTTCTGGTCCTTGGACGGGCCCAGGTCATAGGACGGGAAGTCGGCTTTGTTCAACTGCTGGGTCTGCGGGTCGACCTTGACGATGGTCAGGCTGTGCTGGCGCTCATCGACCACGGCCATCAGGCCGTTTTCCATCATGGTCACGCCTTCCGGGTTGTTCCAGCCGTTGAGCGGCATCTTGCGCAGCACGTCGCCTTGCAGGGTCAGTTCAACCAGGAACGGGTTCTTGCCCATCACCGAGAACAGGGTCTTGGTCAGCGGGTTATAGGCGAGGTCCGAGGCTTCGTCCTTCTCCATGCCGGGCAGCAGCTTGGCGTCGATCACCGCGTGGTAGTCCGGGAGCCAGACGCTTTCCAGGCGCTCGGCCGGGGTTTCGAAACCCTCCGCCAGCCACAACACACCGCGGTCGTCCCAGTGCATCGCCCAGGCCACGCCGTAAATGATCGCGCCGGCGAGGAACAGCCAGGAATACCAGCGCATGGCAAGGCGTGAACGAAACGTGGGTTTTACGGATGGGAGAGGCACGGCCATTACGCTTTCCAGAAAGTCAGCTTTAGGGGATAGCACAGGATCAAAAGGTCCGCGCGCAGGAGGCTGAGGATTATCCGGATGGGGTGTGAAAAAAATGCAAAAACACGATTGGGTGGCAGTACACAGATCAAATGTGGGAGCGGGCTTGCTCGCGAATGCGGAGTATCAGTCACTGAATCTGTCACTGATACACCGCTTTCGCGAGCAAGCCCGCTCCCACATTTTTGACCGCGTTTCGCCAGGTATTCAGCGAACGCTGCTTTCGAAGCGGCTCACACCCGGCAATTCCAGCACCAGCTCGTCACCCACATTCAGCGGGCCCACGCCTGCCGGCGTACCGGTGAGGATCACATCCCCGGCCTGCAACGAGAAGCAGCCGGCCATGTACTGGATCATCGGGATGATCGGGTTGAGCATGATCGCGCTGTTGCCGTCCTGGCGCACTTCGCCATTGATGGTCAGGCGAATGCCGATATCCGTCACATCCGGGAAGGTGCTGCCGACCACGAACGGTGCAATCACTGCCGCGCCATCAAACGACTTGGCGATTTCCCACGGCAAGCCCTTGGCTTTCAGCTCGGCCTGTTTGTCCCGCAGGGTCAGGTCCAGGGCCGGGGCGAAGCCGGAGATGGCGTCCAGCACTTCCTCGCGGCTCGGTTTGGCCGACAACGGCTTGCCGATCAACACCGCGATTTCCGCTTCGTAATGCACCGAACCGCGCTCGGTAGGGATGGCAAAACCGCCTTCCAGTGCCACTACGCAACTGCCAGGCTTGATAAACAGCAGCGGCTCGGTCGGTACCGGGTTATCCAGTTCCTTGGCGTGTTCGGCGTAGTTACGCCCGATGCACACCACCTTCCCCAGGGGAAAGTGAATATTGGTGCCGTCGACATACTTGTGCTGGTAGCTCATGGACCGACTCCTTCAGGGACTGTTAAACAGCGAAAATCTTGCCCGGGTTCATGATCCCGTTCGGGTCGAACACCGCTTTCACTGCCTTCATGTATTCAATTTCAACCGGCGAACGGCTGTAGGTCAGGTAATCGCGCTTGGTCATGCCCACGCCGTGTTCGGCGGAGATCGAGCCGTTGTACTTCTGCACGGTCTCGAACACCCACTTGTTGACGGTGGCGCACTTGGCGAAGAACTCGTCCTTGCTCAGGTTTTCCGGCTTGAGGATGTTCAGGTGCAGGTTGCCGTCGCCGATGTGGCCGAACCAGACGATTTCGAAGTCCGGGTAGTGTTCGCCGACAATCGCGTCGATTTCCTTCAGGAAGGCTGGCACTTTCGACACAGTCACCGAAATGTCGTTCTTGTACGGCGTCCAGTGGGAGATGGTCTCGGAGATGTACTCGCGCAGCTTCCACAGGTTGTGCAGTTGGGTTTCGCTCTGGCTCATCACGCCGTCCAGCACCCAGCCCTGCTCGACGCAGTGTTCGAACGTGGCCAGGGCATCGTTGGCCACTTCTTCGGTGGTCGCTTCAAATTCCAGCAGCGCGTAGAACGGGCAGTCGGACTCGAACGGCGCCGGCACATCGCCGCGACCGAGGACTTTGGCCAGGGCCTTGTCGGAAAAGAATTCGAAGGCGGTCAGGTCCAGCTTGCTCTGGAAGGCGTGCAACACCGGCATGATCGAGTCGAAATCGGTGGTGCCGAGCACCATCGCGGTGAGGTTTTTCGGCGCCCGGTCCAGGCGCATGGTCGCTTCGACCACAAAGCCCAGGGTGCCTTCAGCGCCGATGAACAGCTGGCGCATGTCGTAGCCGGTGGCGTTCTTGATCAGGTCTTTGTTCAACTCCAGCAGGTCGCCCTTGCCGGTGACGACTTTCATACCGGCCACCCAGTTACGGGTCATGCCGTAGCGAATGACCTTGATTCCGCCGGCATTGGTGCCGATATTGCCGCCAATCTGGCTGGAACCCGACGAGGCGAAATCCACCGGGTAGTACAGGCCTTTTTCTTCGGCGACGTTCTGCAATTGCTTGGTGACCACGCCCGGCTGGCACACGGCGGTGCGGTCGGTGAGGTTAACGTCGAGGATCTGGTTCATATAGTCGAACGACACAACCACTTCGCCATTCGCAGCGACGGCAGCGGCCGACAGGCCGGTACGGCCACCGGACGGCACCAGCGCGACCTTGTGCTCATTGGCCCAACGGACGATGGCCTGCACCTGCTCGGTGGTCTTCGGGAAGACGATGGCCACCGGGGCCGGCGCGAAATGCTTGGTCCAGTCCTTGCCATAAGCCTCAAGGGAGTCAGCATCGGTCAGGACCTTGCCAGGCTCAACCAGGGTCTTCAGCTCATCAATCAGGGCAGGATGGGTCATCGACAGAACTCTCGAACAATTCATGGTCATCCTGAGAACGCTTCACGTCGCAGGAATGGGTGTTTAGCGGGGCACGTATGCTAGCATACCGCCCCCGCAGGATAGTGCCCAAGGGCGTTCTGCGGTGACGGCTTTCCTGCCGTCCGGGTCAGCTTACGTGATCCGATTCCCTGCCATTTTTCTCCGGGATACAGGTTTACGCAGATGAGCAAGACTTCTCTCGATAAGAGCAAGATCAAGTTCCTTCTTCTGGAAGGCGTCCACCCATCGGCCGTCGAAGTCCTGAAGGCCGCCGGGTACACCAGCATTGAGTACATCACCAGTTCTCTGCCGGAAGCCCAGCTCAAGGAAAAGATCGCCGACGCGCACTTTATCGGCATTCGCTCCCGCACTCAGCTGACCGAAGAGATCTTCGATCACGCCAAGAAGTTGGTAGCTGTCGGCTGTTTCTGCATCGGCACCAACCAGGTCGACCTCAACGCAGCGCGCGAGCGCGGCATCGCGGTGTTCAACGCACCGTACTCCAACACCCGCTCCGTTGCTGAGCTGGTATTGGCCGAGGCGATCCTGTTGCTGCGCGGTATTCCCGAGAAGAACGCTTCCTGCCACCGTGGCGGCTGGATCAAGAGCGCAGCCAACTCCTTCGAAATCCGCGGCAAGAAGCTGGGTATCGTCGGTTACGGCTCGATCGGCACGCAGTTGTCGGTATTGGCCGAAGGCCTGGGCATGCAGGTGTTCTTCTACGACACCCTGACCAAGCTGCCATTGGGCAACGCCACCCAGGTGTCGAGCCTGACCGAGCTGCTGGGCATGTCCGACATCGTGACCCTGCACGTACCGGAAACCGCTGAGACCCAGTGGATGATCGGCGAGAAGGAAATCCGCGCCATCAAGAAGGGCGGGATCCTGATCAACGCTGCACGCGGCACCGTGGTCGAGCTGGACGCCCTGGCCGACGCGATCAAGGACAAGCACCTGATCGGCGCCGCCATCGACGTGTTCCCGGTTGAGCCGCGCTCTAACGACGACATCTTCGAAAGCCCGCTGCGTGGCCTGGACAACGTGATCCTGACCCCGCACATCGGCGGTTCCACCGCTGAAGCCCAAGCCAACATCGGCCTGGAAGTGTCGGAGAAACTGGTCAAGTACAGCGACAACGGTACGTCGGTGTCCTCGGTCAACTTCCCGGAAGTGGCTCTGCCGGCGCACCCTGGCAAGCACCGTCTGCTGCACATCCACCAGAACATCCCTGGCGTGATGATGGAGATCAACAAGGTCTTCGCGGAAAACGGCATCAACATTTCCGGTCAGTTCCTGCAGACCAACGAGAAAGTCGGCTACGTGGTTATCGACGTAGACGCCGAGTATTCGGACCTGGCGCAAGAGAAGCTGCAACACATCAACGGCACTATCCGTAGCCGCGTGTTGTTCTAATCGCTAAACGCGCATAAAAAAGGGAGACCCTCGGGTCTCCCTTTTTTTGTCTGAACAAATCTTACTTGACGTTAACCGTGATGACTTTCGAGGCTACAGTCGGGTTGAACTGCATGTGCAGTTTGTCGCCGGCTACCAGTTGCAGCGTGTGCTTGCCTGGGGTGAGGGTCAGCTCGGTTTCGGTCTGTGCCTTGCCGTAGTGGATCACGGTATCGGTGGCCGGGATCGGCACGCTGGCATCCGGCAATTCTTTCTGGTCGATCAGCAGGTGGTGGTGGCCGGTGCCCGGATCCTGACTGGTGGCCGGAGCCAGTTTCAGGCCTTCCATGCCGAATTTCACGGTGAAGGTTTTATCGACGGTGGCGCCATCTTTGGGCGACACGATGAACACTTTGGCACCTTCTGGTGGAGCGCTGCGCGGGATGCCATCAGCAGCGGTCGCCAGCATCGAAGCGCCCAGCAATAGGCTGGCCAGGGTTGCACGGGTCAAAAAGGCTTTCATTCACTTCTCCAGTTTTTCCGGGAAATCTGTAGGGTTATGACAACTTCGCGACAAATTGCTGTCCAAGGCATTCAACACCATAGCAAAGCGAGCCTGAACAACGCTTCGCTCATTCGAATTCTTTAGGAGCGACCATGCGTTTCCTGCCTGGCCTGTTACTTTTACTGCCCCTTGCAAGTCCCTTGGCCCATGCCGAACTGATCGACGATGTATTTGACCGCGGGGAACTGCGCATCGCAATGGAAGCCAACACCCCGCCCTTCAACTTCAAGGAAGGCGACAAACTCACCGGTTTTGAAGTGGAGCTGGGTGAGTTGCTGGCCAAGGAAATGGACGTACGCCCCTCCTTTATCACTGTCGATGCCGCCGAGTTGCTGCCCGGCGTGGAAAGCGCCAAGTACGACGTGGCCATCAACCATATCGCTATGACTCCTGAACTGGCGGATCGTTTCGACTTCAGCGAGCCCTACAGCTACTCCAGCGCACAGCTGATCGTGCGCAAGCAGGAACAGCGCCCGTTGGGCAGCTTTGCGGCGCTCAAGGGCAAGGCGTTGGGCGTGGCCCAGGGCAGCCAGTTTGTGGAGCAGGCGCGCACCGCCGAGGGCGTTGATTTGCGCAGCTATGCCGATGCCAGGCAGCCGCTCAAGGACGTTGCCGATCAACAGATCGATGCCGCCATCAGTGACCGGCTGCTGATTCCCTACGCGATTCGCGACAGCCAGCTGCCGGTGAAGGAAGGCGCAGACGTCGGCCCGACGCTGAGCCTGGCGATTCCGTTCCAGAAGGGTAACCCGGCGTTCAAGGCCAGCCTGGACAAGGCCTTGCAACGAGTGAAGGCCGATGGCCGGCTGGCGGCGTTGTCGGAGAAGTGGTTCGGGATGGATGCGAGCAAGCCGGTGAAAAAGGCCGAATAAACGACTCGGTCAATGTGGGAGCGGGCTTGCTCGCGAATGCGGTGGCTCGGCTTGAGCATCGGGTGACTGACACTGCGCTTTCGCGAGCAAGCCCGCTCCCACATGTTGATCTATGTCGGGCTTGAGTATTTTGCCAGGGCCGCTGCCGCTTCGGGCAATTCCAGCTCACTGAACACCAGCACCCCATGGCGCTTGAGCAATGCCGCCGTCACGCCTTCGCCCGTGACCTTCACGCCGGTGAAGGTACCGTCATAGGTCAGCAGATTGCCGCACGACGGGCTGTTGGCCTTGAGTACGGCGACGCGGATATTGTGACGCTGTACCAGCGCCAATGCCTGGCGGGCGCCATCGAGGAAGGCTTCGCTGAAGTCTTCCCCCTGGGCCGTCAGCACCTGGGCGCGGCCTTCCCACACGTCAATCCCCTGCCCGCCCGGGATTTCGGCAGACGGCCGTGGCGTCGGCAAGCCACCCGCCACTTCCGGGCACACGGCAACCACCCGGCCTTCGGCCTGCCACGCGGCCAATTGATCGAAAGGCCCGCTGGCCCCTCCGTCGTAGCGTACCCGGTGCCCCAGCAGGCAGCGGCTGACCAGAATCTTTTGCATCATCAAAACGGCTCGTTGCCCCGCCGGCGAAACCAGCCGGTGAGGGACAGGCGTTCGCGGGTGGCGGGCATGACTTCATGGGGGATTTCCCCCGACAGGAATACCACCAGGCAACCGCCGGTGGGCACCACATCGTATTCGACGTCGCCCTTGAGGTACATGCGCAACTGGCCGCCATGTTCCGGCAGCCAGGCGTTGTTCAAGTAGATCACCGCCGACACCATGCGCCGGTCGTCATCGCGAAAACGGTCCACATGCTTGAGGTAAAACGCCCCCGGCGGGTACATCGCGAAGTGGCTTTCGAAGTCTTCCAGGCCCAGGAACAGGCCACGGTTCATCGCCACCCGCAGGCTGTCCATCAGCTCCAGGTAGTTATCGCAGGCCACCACCTCGCCCGGCTCCAGCCACTGGATATGGTCACCCCGGATGCCCTCGCGAATCTCCTGGGAAGGCCCCCGTCCGACCGCCGCGGGCGCCAATTCACCTTCGGCGGCGCGTTTTTGGCACTCAGCCGCCAGTTCGAGGGTCAGAGCCTCGGGCAGGAAGATATTCTGCTGCGACCAGCCTTGTGCGGCCAGGTCATCGACAATGCGTAACAGCAGCGGGTGATCGGAGGGTATGGGCATGGCGCGCATAGTATCCATACGCCTGTGAATCCGACAGAGCCGCCGAGCGTCTGAATACACTTTAGTCAGGTGACCGATAGGATTTCTCGACAAATCCTACGCCCGACACGGACAATAGTGGCCGACTGACAGGAGTCCATATGCGTCGTTTGTTTTTTTCCTTGCTGATGTTCTGCGTTTTGCCCGCCTGGGCAGACAGCCATGACCAGTTGTACAAGGTCGCCGGCTGGGCAGACCAGCGCGCGCATTTTAATGACGCCCTCAGTGCCGCCCAGCAACGCTACCGCAACAGCCTGCCGCCGGCGGTGTATCAGGCGCTGGTGGACAACAGCAATAAACGCTTCGCGCCCCAGTCGGTAGACCAGCGCGCCGAAGCGCAACTGCGCAAGAATTTGGCGGACCCTAAGCCGGCACTGGCCTTCTTCCAGTCGCCGCTGGGCCGCAAGATTGTCGCCGCCGAGTTGCTGGCCACCCGCCGCGATCAGCTGGCGAAGAACGCCCAGGGCTTGCCGCACATGGAAGCCGATGCCACCCGCAGCCTGATCATCGGCCACCTGGCCCAGGCCTTGCCTGCGCGGGAAGCCGGGGCTGAAGTCAGCCTGGCGATTGCCGGCGTGGCGGCCGACAGCTTGAGCCAGATGATCCCCGGGCTGTTGGGCGGCGGCCAGGCGCAGGGCATGTTGAACGGCCAGCGTGAGCGCTTGATGCAGCAGATTGGCAATGATCTGAACAACACGCTGTTGTACGTCTACCGGGATTTGTCCGACCCGGAGCTGGAAGAGTTCGCGACGTTCGCGGAGTCGCCGGAGGGCAAGGCGTACTACAAGGCGGCACTGGCGGCGATTCGCGCCGGGCTGGCGGTCGGCCAAAGCACCTCAAGCCTGGCGCAGTAACCCTGTGGGAGCGGGCTTGCTCGCGAAGACGGTGTGCCAGTCACTGGTTATGCTAACTGATCGACCGCCTTCGCGAGCAAGCCCGCTCCCACATTTGGATTGCGTTATTTCAGGTGGTCGGTGAGAAACCCGAAGTATTGCTGCCGAATCTCCGGAATCTCATTCGCCAAGTGATGCCTGCCACGCGGCAGCATCAACACCTCCGGTTGGTCGAACTTGCTGCGCAGCACCTTCAGGTTGTGCTGCCAGTCCACCGTCATGTCTTCCTCACCCTGCACGATCAACGGCCGCCGCGTGCTGCGTGGCGCCGCTTCAACACGTTTGATCCAGCGCGCCAGGGCGCCCACCCAGGCAGTCGGCAACTGCCGTGGCTGCAACGGGTCGGCCTCCAGGAACGGCTTGAACTGCGGGTCGTTGGTGTTATCGCTGAAGCGCCGGGCAATGCCTTTGACGAACGGCCGGAGCAGGTAATAACTGAGCTGCGACCAGCCCCAGGCGCGGGGCCGCACCAGCGGTGACAACAGAAACGTCTTGCCCTGGGCCGGGCTGTCGACGCCATGGCTAAGCAGGTGATCCACCACAATCGCGCCGCCGGTGCTTTGCCCGAACAAGTGCCACGGCTGCGGCAATTGCAGCGCCCTGGCCTGTTCAAACAACGCCTGCACCACGTCCTGGTACACCGCAAAGTCATCAATGCTGGCCCGCTCGCCGCTGGACAGGCCATGGCCCGGCAAGTCGCAGGCGATCACCACAAAACCCTGGTCCAGCGCCCAGTCCACGGCATGCCGGTACAGGCCCATATGGTCGTAGAAGCCATGGAACAGGAACATCGTCGCCACCGGCACCGGTGGCCACCACACCTGGCAGACCACGTCGAACCCATCCACCGCAAACCGCCCCAGGCGGCTTGTCGCGGGCACCTTGCGGGCAGCGAGGTCCAGGCCGTAGAAGCGCTGGTAGACCCGGGCCTCGGCTGAAAGCGGCTGCGCGTCCACCAGTGGGCGCAAGCTTTCGCGTAGATGATCAGGGTCAAACGTAACGGGCATAAGAACTTCCAGACTGTGGCTTCAACGCATTGAACAGATGAATATCGAGCCGCGATATTCATCTGTCAGGGCAAGCATGGCAAGCTACGCATCCTCCGAGGATTGATCCAAATGCGACAGCCCTACCGCACCACCCTCTTCGCCAGCCTGATCGTGATCATTTGCGCCGGGGTGTTGTGGGCGGCGTATGACTGGTTCCAGGGACGCTACCTGCGGGCATTCAGTGAGCATACGGCGGTGTTTTCCGGTGACAGCCTGAGCCTGCCGGCCGAGCTTGCCGGCCCGGGCCCGATCCGCCTGGTGCACTTCTGGGACCCCGCCTGCCCGTGCAATGTCGGCAACCAGCAGCACCTTGGCGAGTTGATCGAGCAGTACGCCCCCCAGGGCGTGGAGTTCTATTCCCTGCAGAAAGCCGGCAGCCACGGGCAGTTGCCCGCCACCCTGGGCTCGATGAAGGCCCTCAAGGCCGTGCCCGGTGCCCAGCATCTGCCGGCCAGCCCTGCCGTGGGCATCTGGGACCGCAGCGGCAAGCTGGCGTATTTCGGGCCCTACAGCGAAGGGTTGACGTGTAACTCCAGCAATAGCTTTATCGAGCCGATCCTGCAAGCCCTCGAAGGCGGACGCGAGGTCAATGCGACCCACACCCTGGCGGTCGGCTGTTACTGCGAGTGGAACGGGGAAACGTCTCCACCCTGACCCGGCAAGCTGAACAGACGCTGTTCGTTCGACAAACTCGAACAACTGTATCGGCACGCTCCTGTATCGTAAGCAACTAGCCGTACAAGCAGACGACACGGGAACACATGAGCCAATTAACCATCATCCTCTGGATACTCAACGTCATCGTTGATACGTCCGGCCAGTTGGCGTTCAAAGCCGCAGCCTCAGCCAGCGCCGAGCATGACGGCATGGCCCACTGGCGCCATATGCTCAAGCGTCCGTGGATCTGGCTGGGCATCATCTGCTATGTGTTCGAATTCGTGCTGTGGCTGGCCTTCCTGACACTGGTGCCGTTGTCGGTCGGGGTGATGCTGGGCTCCATCAATATTGTCGTGATCATGATTGCCGGGCGTTTCCTGTTCAAGGAAAGCCTGAGCAAATGGCGGTTGATCGGCATCATGCTGATCGCCTGTGGCGTGACCGTCGTGGGGTTCGAGTAATGAAACGGTTTTATATCCTGGGTTTTCTGTCGCTGATCATTTTCGATACCTTGGCGCAGGTCAGTTTCAAGTTCGCCTCGATTCATGCCGAACCGCTGACGATGGACGCCGCCTGGTTGATCCGCGTGTTCGGTGCGCCATGGATCTACGGCGCATTCGTGGGCTACATCGGCGCGTTTTTCACCTGGATGACGCTGTTGAAATACGCCCCGGTGGGCCCGGCGTTTGCGGCCTCCCACCTGGAGCTGATCAGCGTGACGCTGATCTCCGTGTGGCTATTCAATGACACCTTGACCCTGCCCAAGGTCGTCGGCGGCGCGCTGATCATTGCGGGCATCCTGTGCCTGGCGCGCAGCGAAGACAAAGAAAGCAAGACCGTCGAGGCCGAACCCTCGCAGACGCTGGCGTCATGACGCCCGTTGTCAGCCAGCGGGAGATTCCGCCAACGGCGGGGCTTCCCCTGCGCTGGCAGGACTTGTTCAACCGCTCGGGCGACCTGGCCCGCGACCTGGCCCGACAGCTCGACATCCCGCTGCCGGCCCTGCCCTGCTCCGGCACCGCCGCGCTGATCATGGCGCTGCGGGTGTTGCAGCAGCGCACGCCGGGGCGCACCGAGCTTATCGTGCCGGCCTATACCTGCCCGCTGGTGGCCCTGGCGGCCCATCACTGCCCGCCTTTGCGCGTGGTGGCGTGCGATCTGCAGCCCGGCAGCATCGACCTGGACGAACACCAGCTGGCGCAGCTGTGCAACCAAAACACCTTGGCGATCGTCGTCACTCACCTGGCCGGGCGTGTGGCGGATGTGGAGGCTGCCAAGCGCATTGCCGAGCCACTCGGCATTGCGGTGATCGAAGACGCCGCCCAAGCCATGGGCGCACTGGATGATGGAAAAAGCGTCGGACTGAAAGGCGACATCGGCTTTTTCAGCATGGCGCTGGGCAAAGGCCTGACGACGGCTGAAGGCGGTGTGTTGTTCAGCCGGGATCCGGCGCTGCATCAGGCGTTGCACCAGCAATGCCGGCAGGACTTGCCCTTCAGCCTGCGCTGGGAAGTGCAACGCAGCGCCGAGCTGTGGGGCTATGCCGCGGCGTATCAGCCCCGCGGGCTGAAGTACGTGTACGGCAAACCGCTGCGGGCGGCGCTGGCGCGGGGCGATGAAGTGGCGGCGGTGGGCGATGATTTTTCCGTCAACGATATTCCGTTGCACCGGTTGGGCGGCTATCGCCAGAAGGTCGGCGCCGCAGCCCTGGCCCGCTTGCCCGAGCATTTGCAGCAAGGCCGCCTGCGGGCCTTGCGTCGCGTGGCGCAGTTGAGCAGCTTGCCCGGCGTGTCGGTGTTGACCGACAGCCCGGGCCAGCAAGGCACCTGGCCGTTCCTGATGGTGGTGATGCCCAGCGCACAAACCCGCGATACCGCGATGGCGCAGCTGTGGACGGCAGGCCTGGGCGTGACCCGCCTGTTCATCCACGTATTGCCGGGCTACCCGGCACTCACCCCGCTGTTACAGCAAGGCGCCGATATCCCCCGCGCGCAAAGCTTCGCCGCCCAGACACTGTCGATCAGCAATAGCCACTGGCTGACGGACGAGCTGTTCGAGCAAGTGCTGGATCATCTGCGGCGGATTCTTAAACGCTAGGCCCAGCTTTGATCGATACGGGTCAACAAGCGCGCATTCAGCTCATTCTGCTGCTGTTGCCAGATCACCACCTGGTTCTCCGGCAGCTCTTCCTGGCCATCCGACGCACTCAGCCAGCGCTTGAACTTGCTCTGGTAGTGGTAGGCGGACACGTCGCCGGTAATGTCCGCGCCAATAATGCTGCCGTGGCAGGCATCGATCAGCGCATTCAAATGCTTCTCCAGAAACTCGCCCTGGTCCCAGTTGGTATTCACCACCTGCGGGCTCAGCACGTCTTTGTCGATGGAGAGATACACCGGCAGCGAAGGGTCGAGCTGCGCCAGGAACGCGCTCATCAACTCGTCCGCGCTGGTGAATGCACGATTGCTGCGGCCTGCGCCGATCCAGTTCAACCAGCGGGTATCGACGTTGGTGTTCCAGTAGGTCAGCTTGCGTTTCACCAGCGGCGACCAGTGATTCTCCCAGGCGTGCTTGAGGGAAATGTCCGGCGAGCCAATGCCCAGCACGTGAACGTGCTCGACCTGCGGCAGGCGGCTGGCCCAGTAGACCCAGGACCCACAATGGATACCAAACGGATAACGCATGTTGTCCGGGTGGTTATCGCAAATGATCAGCTGGATCTTTTGCTGGGTGGGAAGACGGTTCAACAACAGCTGGCTGAGGTGGTGATAATCACCGCTGCCGGTAAACACACAGCCGTAATCGCTGGGCATCTGCGCGTGCAGGGCGCTCTCCAGCTCCTTGAACTGCGCCCAGCGGCAGCCGAAACGGATTTTCTCCTGCCAGGCTTGCAACGGCAGGGTAAGGGCGCCGGGAATGTTATTCACGGCCCCGTCAAAATCGAGGATCAATGCGGGACGGGCCTGGCTCATGCGGTTTGCTCCTGCTGCCACTGGGTATCGCTTTCAAAATGGTGCCGGAAACGGTTCATCACTTTGCGCAGCAGCGGGTTCCTCACCCACACCAGATGGCGGGTAAACGTGAACTTGGCGCCGAGGCTGGATTTGACCTGCGGATCGGTCCACCCCGCGACATAAAACTGCAGGCCCTTTTCCAGGGCGAACTCCAGGTTCACAAACCAGCTGACGAAGTACAGGTTGTGCTCCAGCGCCAGCGGGTAGTTCAGGCCGATGTACTTGTCGAGCAACTTGCCGTCTTGCTGGTAGCACAGGTTATAGCCAACCAGTTCGTCCTCGTCCCAGTAGCAGAACACATGCCCGCCGCTGTCGGCATCGGTGAGCAACTGGATGAAGAACTCGGGCGTGAGCAAGTCGAAGTGGATTTCGCTCTGTGCGTACACCGCCTTGTACAGCCGATACAGTTCCTGCTGCCATTGCTCATCGCTGAAGCGGGCATCGCCGGTGTCCAGGATCTCGATGCGCAGCTCATCACGGCTGCGCAGCTTGCGGCGGATATTGCGGCGACGGCTGTGGGACAACCGCGACAGATACTCATCCGTCGAGCTGAAGTCGATCGGTACATAGGCCAGCGCCTGGCCCTCTACATTGATGAATCCGCGCTGGGTGCAGGCCTCGATCAACGCGTGTGCGTAGCGATTGTCCTCAACGCTGAGCAGCGGAGAATCCAGCGGCACATCCTTGACGATGGTGAGCTTGCGTTGCGGTGCACACTCCTGTTGCAGCCATTGCGCCATGTCCTGTGGCGCTACGTTCAGCGGGAACGGGGAATATTCGCTGACCGTGGTGCCGATAAAACAGGTGTCGATATGCAGCCATGACTGCCACAAACGGTACCCCGGCCAACTGCGCAGGCGGCTACGCAGCTCATCGTCGGCGGTGGTCTGCAGGTCGAACCGGGTGAAAAAGTACGGCAGTCCCTGTGCTGACAGCTGGGCAGTGAAACCCACCGGCGGGTATCGCAAAAAATTGCTGATCAGCGATGGCGTTTCCATGCAGCAGGCATAAGGCACCTGTGCACGGCTGGGATCTGTCATAAATTGCATTCCGAAAGTGATAGCAAAGGCGCGCCCGGATGACGGGGTGAATCATCGCGCCGCTGGTTTCATGTAACAGAGTAAACATAATACTCCGCCTACCCGCGGCCCACTTCAGAACCCCCACTTCATGCAGCTCAGGTTCAGGGAGCACGAACCCGAGAGCATTTTCCGCAGCGCTCGCCAAACCCACTAAACTGCCCGAATCTTCACGGTGACCGACTAATAAGGGACAACCCATGAAACGCATCCTGACCGCGCTGGCCATCCTGCTCGTAGCCCTTATGGTTGGCGCCGGCTGGTACGTGTACATCAAGCAGCCGACCCGCCAGGGCACGGTGGAGCTGGCCCATCTGCAAGGTTCGGTCACGGTGCGCTACGACGACCGAGGCGTGCCGCATATCCGCGCCGAGAACGAGACCGACCTGTACCGTGCCCTCGGCTACGTACATGCCCAGGACCGGCTGTTCCAGATGGAAATCATGCGGCGCCTGTCCCGTGGCGAGCTGGCCGAGGTGCTGGGACCCAAGTTGCTGGAGACCGACAAACTGTTCCGCAGCCTGCGCATTCGCGAGCGCGCCTTGAGCTACGTCGAGCACATGGACCATGAGTCTGCGTCCTGGAAGGCCCTGCAAGCCTACCTGGACGGGGTGAACCAGTATCAGGACAGCCACGCCAAACCCATGGAGTTCGACGTACTGGGCATCCCCAAGCGCCCGTTCACCGCCGAAGACACCATCAGTGTCGCCGGCTACCTGGCCTACAGCTTTGCCGCAGCCTTTCGTACCGAACCCTTGCTGACCTACGTACGCGATCAGTTGGGCAACGACTACCTGAAGGTCTTCGACCTCGACTGGCAGCCCAAGGGCGCGCTGAACCTGGCGGCCGGTGACTGGAAAGACCTCGGCGCCATTGCCCAGTTGAGCGAACAGGCCATGGCCGACAACGGCCTGCCGCAGTTCGAAGGCAGCAATGCCTGGGCCATCAGCGGCAGCCGCACCAAGAGCGGCAAGCCGTTGCTGGCGGGTGACCCGCATATCCGTTTCTCGGTGCCGTCGGTGTGGTACGAGGCGCAGCTGTCGGCGCCGGGCTTCGAGCTTTACGGCTATCACAACGCGCTGGTGCCGGTGGCGTTCCTGGGCCACAACAAGGATTTCGGCTGGAGCCTGACCATGTTCCAGAACGATGACCTCGACCTGATCGCCGAGAAGGTCAACCCGGACAACCCCAACCAGGTCTGGTACCACGACAAGTGGGTGGACATGACCAGCAGCGAGCAACAGATCGCGGTCAAGGGCCAGGACCCGGTAACCTTGACGCTGCGCACCTCGCCCCACGGTCCGATCATCAATGACGTGCTCGGCGAGAATGCCGGCAAGACGCCGATTGCCATGTGGTGGGCATTCCTGGATACCGAAAACCCGATCCTCGACGGTTTCTATCAGCTCAACCGTGCCGATACCCTCGCCAAAGCGCGTGCGGCGGCGGCCAAGGTCCAGGCGCCTGGCTTGAACATCGTATGGGCCAATGCCAAGGGCGATATCGGCTGGTGGGCGGCAGCGCAATTGCCGATCCGCCCGGCCGGGGTCAACCCGGGCTTTATCCTCGACGGCAGTACCGCCCAGGCGGACAAGCTCGGTTTCTACCCATTCAGCGCCAACCCCCAGGAAGAAAACCCGGCCCGCGGATATGTTGTGTCCGCCAATGCCCAGCCGGCGTCACCCACCGGCATGCCGATCCCCGGGTATTACAACCTGGCAGACCGTGGCCAGCAGTTGAACGCGCAACTGAGCGACAACAGCGTGAAATGGGACGTGGACAACAGCCAGGCCTTGCAGCTCGGCACCACCACCGCCTACGGCCCACGGCTGCTGGCACCGCTGCTGCCGGTGCTGCGTGAGGTGGTCAAGGACCCGGCGCAGTTGAAGCTGGTGGAGCAACTGGCAGCCTGGAAAGGCGATTACCCGCTGGACTCCACCAGTGCCACGCTGTTCAACCAGTTCCTGTTCAACCTCACTGACGCGGCGTTCCACCCGAAACTGGGCGATGGGATGTTCAAGACCTTGCTCACCACTCGGGTAGTGGACGCAGCCTTGCCGCGCCTGGCCGCTTCAGCGGATTCGCCGTGGTGGGATGGCCACCGCGCCGAGACCGTCAAGCTTGCCTGGGACAACAGCCTGCAACACCTCAAGGCGACCTTTGGTGACGACCCATCGCAGTGGCAATGGGGCAAGGCCCACACCCTGACCCACGGCCATCCACTGGGCTCGCAGAAGCCGTTGGACAAGATCGTCAACGTGGGCCCGTTTGCCGCTCCCGGCACCCATGAAGTGCCCAACAACCAATCCGCACAGATCGGCCCGGCGCCGTGGCCGGTGACGTACGGGCCGTCGACCCGGCGCCTGATTGATTTCGCCGATGCCGCACATGGGCTGACCATCAACCCGGTCGGGCAGAGTGGTGTGCCGTTCGACAAGCACTATTCCGATCAGGCGGAAACGTACATCGAAGGCGGGTATGAGCAGGCGCATTTCAATGATGAGGAAGTGACGGCGAATACCCGCAGTACGCTCAAGCTGTTGCCGGCCCGGACACCGCAATAACTGAAGAAACAAAAAACCAATGTGGGAGCGGGCTTGCTCGCGAATGCGGTGGATCAGTCAATACATCTGGTTACT
>NZ_JACARS010000015.1:0-42970 GCF_013386485.1 Pseudomonas sp. P7758
TCGATCACACGCTCTGCGTGTGAATGCCGCCTTGGACGCTCTGCGTCTGCTTTGAAATCGTGATGCAGAGCGTCACAGGATGCATTCCAACGCGGAGCGTGGGAACGATCATTGGAGGCGTGGATAACCCAAGGCTTCAGCCAGCTGCCGGTAATCCAGCAGCACCTGGTAATCCGCTTCGGTAGCGGGCAGCACTTCGTGTACGCCGAGGGTTTGCATCACTTCGGGCAGATCCTGCAAGGCCAGGTTCATGACCTCCCGCAGGTGTTCACTTGAGCCCGGCGCGCTGATGTAAGGCAGCGTCGGGCTGGGCGCGCTGCGGGTGACGATCCTCAGCCCGGCCACTTCCTCTGGCGCAAAACGGGCGAGGTAGTCGAAGGTCACGCTGTCGATGGCGGCAAGGTCGGCGCGGTTTTCCCGCAGCCAGCGCAGGCTTTCGCGATGGGCGCCGCTGATGCCGACTTCGGCAAAGAACCGACCGCCCTGCTGCAGCGGCGCCAGGCGTTCGCGCAGCAGGTTCATGCCGCTGTTGGAGTCATGGCCGTTGATCACGCCGCGGCTGTCTTGGAAGTCGGCCAAGGCAACTCGGGGATTGTCGTCGCGGGTCAGCAGCAGGCTGCAATGCTGGCCGCCGCTGCTATGGGGCAATTCGTAGCGCGGGCGGCCAATCACCTGGACTTGCCCGCGCAGCTCGGTCATCAGCGGGTAGCCGCAGGTTTGCGTCAGCAGCAATTGCGGGGCACGCCACAGGCTGCGCAGGTCGAGATGATCAGCCTTGCGGCGGGTCGCGCCCAGGCGCTCAAGGATGCGCGAAAGCCAGCGCTCATTGGCCTGTTGCACCTGCTGCGGCGCCACGTACATCAGCAGTTCGGCGTAGCGGTCACTCATGGTCGTCTCTCAAGCAAAGGGGTGCCGTGGGCTGTCGATGGCCTTGAGCCCGTGACGGCCGATCAACTGGCCGTAACCCTGCACCAGGAACCCGCCGCTGCGCGCCACCCATTGTTCGCGGCGCGCGCGGTACACGGTGGGCAGCAAATACCACGGCAGCTTCGGCAAGTCGTGATGCACCAGGTGCAGGTTATTGTTGAGGAACAGCCAGGTCCACGGCCAGGCGGCTTCGTTAAGCACCGTGCGCTGTTCCGGTTGTGGGTGCGGCCGATGCTCATAGTAGGAACGGATCGCCGCCACCGACAAGGCCGGCACGCTGACCAGCGCCACGTAGTGCCACACCGGCAGCACGCTGTAGTGGGCGATGAAGGTCAACATCAGCACGGTCACGGTGCCATGGCTCAGCCACATCAGCCACGCCTGGCGCTGGCCTTCGCGCAGGCGCCTGACCTCGTTGCGCGCCAGCTTCCACAGCGCCAGCGGCGAACCCAACAGGAAGCGCCCCAGGACGGTCTTGGTCAGCCAATGCAAGGTGCGCTCGAACAGTGAACTGTCGTCCCACTGCCGCTGATTCAGGTAGCGGCTTTCCGGGTCGACACCGGGCACCGTCAGGTCTTCGTCGTTGTGGTGCACCAGGTGGCAGTTGCGGTACAGGGTGTAGGGGTACCAGACGGCAAACGGTGCGTAGCCGAGGAGTTTGTTCAAAGCAGTGAAGCGGGTGGGATGGCCGTGCAGCAGTTCGTGTTGCAGGGACATCCACAGCGTCACGAGCGGGATCAACAGTGCGGTACTCAGCCACAGGCCAAGCCAGTGGCTGGCGAGGATCACGGCAAACCAGCCGGCATAGACGCCGATCAACAGCAGCCAGGTCGGCCACTCGGTGCGGGCGGTAAAGGTCTGGGCCAGGGCTTCGATTTCCCGGCGCTGGGTTTCATCAAGGTAGTTGGACATCGGCAGCTCAGGGCAGGCGTGGCCGACGAAAAAGTCGGCTTCATCCTGCTCTGTGCAATGGGGCGGGAAAATCTTGCAGATCGTTTGGTACTTAGCTTAGAACTTAATGACCGAACAGGTTGCTGTCGGTTTTCTTGGCCTTTTTCTCGGCGCGTTTTTCATCGGCGGTCTTTGCCGGTTTCTTCTTGTCAGCTTTCTTGGAATTCAGACCTTTGGCCATGATGCGTGCTCCACTTACAGGGGATGTAACACTGGGTATAACACCGATTGCCCAACAGAAGGCGCTTTGCCCGACTTATAATCTGCACCCCCTGGATTCGCGTGTTTGAAAACCATGCCCGAGTTGCACATCGACCGACTGGCAGAGCCGTTGTGGCCGCTGCTGAACAAGTTCTATCGCAGCCATAACTCACCGATGAAGGCCCTCAAGGGTGGCCAGTTGTGGGTGGCCAAGGGCAGCGAGATTGTCGCGGGCCTGTGCCTGACGCCGGTGGTGGGTGGGCAGTGGTTGACCGGGCTGTTTGTCGACCCGGCGCTGCGTGGCCAGGGGCTGGCGGCGCAATTGATTCGCGCCTCGGTCGCAAGCGTTGAAGGCACGGTGTGGCTGCTGTGCCATCCGGACCTGGAAGGCTTTTATCAACGCCTGGGTTTTACCCAGGACACGTTGCTGCCGCAGTCCTTGTCGGAGCGCCTGGTGCGCTACAAACGCAACAAGCCGATGATCGCCATGGGCTTAGAACCGTTGGTGAGGTCGACCTTCAATAAAGTGTGATCAGCCGTTGTGGGCCCCATGCTAGCCTCGGCGGCACCAGCGGCCCATTACAGGATGATCATGAAAGCGACCCTTGCAGCCTTATCCCTTGCAGCTCTCCTCGCCCCGGCCTTGAGCCAGGCAGCCGAAGCGCCGGTTTCCGCCGAGCAGTATGCAACCGTGCTCGCCGGCAGTTGGCGCGTGCCGGCCAACAGCGCGCGTGATGGGTATCGTCACCCGCAGCAGACCCTGGAATTCTTTGGCCTGCGGGGCGACCAGACCCTGATCGAAATCACCCCCGGTGGTGGCTGGTACAGCGAGCTGCTGGCGCCGCTGCTCAAGGATAACGGCCACTACATCGCTGCCGTGCAGGCGCCGAACAGCAGTGCCTACGCGCGTACATCAGAAGAAAACCTGAAAAAGAAATTCGCCGCAGACCCGGTGCATTATTCCAAGGCAGGCTTCGCCGAGTTCGACCCCAAGGCTCCGGTGCTGGGCAAGCCTGGTTCGGCCGACACCGTGCTGACCTTTCGCAACGTGCATAACTGGGTGATGGCGGATACGGCGCCGGCGATGTTCGAGGCGTTCTTCAAGGTGTTGAAACCGGGCGGCGTGCTGGGGGTGGTGGATCACCGGGCCAAGGACGGGGCATCGCTGGAAGACATCAAGCACAGCGGTTACCTGACCACCGCGTATGTGGTGAAACTGGCGACGGATGCGGGGTTCAAGCTTGAGGGGCAGAGCGAGGTGAATGCCAACCCGAAAGATACCAAGGACTACCCGGATGGGGTCTGGACCTTGCCGCCGGCGTTGACGTTGGGGGAAAAGGACAAGGCGAAGTATGTGGCGATTGGTGAGTCGGACCGGATGACGTTGCGGTTTGTGAAGCCCGCAAAATAAGCTGAATGCACGCAGAACAAATGTGGGAGCGGGCTTGCTCGCGAATGCGGTGGATCAGTCTATATCTTCGGTGACTGGCACTCCGCTTTCGCGAGCAAGCCCGCTCCCACATTTTGAGGTGTGTTTTGCCTGAGGGTTATTCGTCTGCCGTCGGATCCATATCCGGGAACATCACTTCGATAAACCCGAACTTGCTGAAATCGGTAATCCGCGATGGGTACAGCCGGCCGATCAGGTGATCGCACTCGTGCTGTACCACCCGTGCGTGAAAGCCTTCGGCAATCCGCACAATCGGCTCGCCCTTGGGGTCAAACCCTTCGTAGCGAATCTGCTGGTAACGGTCCACGGCCCCGCGCAAGCCCGGCACCGACAGGCACCCTTCATAGCCTTCTTCCAGCACCGGGCTGAGCGGCGTGATCAGCGGGTTGATCAGGATGGTCTGGGGCACGGCGGGCGCGTCCGGGTAGCGTTCGCTGCTCTCGAAACCGAAGATCACCAGTTGCAGGTCCACTCCAATCTGCGGTGCGGCCAGGCCGACGCCGCCGACGTGTTCCATGGTCTGGAACATGTCATCAATCAACTGCCACAGCTCGGGGCTGTCGAACATTTCCGGCGGAACCGGCGGGGCAATGCGCAGCAGGCGCTCATCGCCCATTTTCAGGATTTCACGGATCATCGATCAGACTTCATCGGTAGTGGGCTTGAGTGAGTGGTCCCGGCCAAGGCCTGAGACATGTTGTTTGTCGTCGTGCTCGCCAAAGTCCTTTTCACCAGGATCCTTGCCTTCGGCCGACATGTGTTCGATCACCGCATTCATCTCCGCCCCCAGCAACAGCACGGCAGCCGAGATGTAGAAGTACAACAGCAGCACAATGATCGCGCCGATACTGCCATACATGGCGTTGTAGTCGGCAAAGGTTTTGACGTAGTAGCCAAAACCCAGGGAAGCGACGATCCAGACCACCACCGCCAGCACCGATCCCGGGGTGATAAAGCGAAACTTCTGCTTCACGTCAGGCATCACGTAGTACATCAACGCCACGGAGAACATCAACAGGATGACGATCAGCGGCCAACGCAGGATGGTCCACAGCGTGACCACGAATTCCTGCATGCCGATCTGCCCCGCCAGCCATTCCATCACCTGGGGCCCGAGCACCATCAAGGCGGCGGCGGCCAACAGCATGCCGGCGAAGCCTACGGTGTAGAAAATCGACAGCGGGAAGCGCTTCCAGATCGGTCGGCCTTCCACCACGTCATAGGCGGCATTCATCGCACTCATCATCAGGCGCACACCCGCCGAGGCGGTGTACAGCGCGATCACGATACCCACCGACAACAGGCCACCCTTGGATTGCTGCAACTGGTCGATCACCGGGTTGACCTGCTCCAGGGCCTGGGGCGGCAATACCAGTTCCGATTGCATGCGCAGCCAGGTGAAGAAGTCCGGCAGGTGCAGGAAACCGATCAGGGCAATCAGGAACAGCAGGAAGGGAAACAGCGAGAACAGCATCTGGTAGGCCAGCGCCGAGGCGTACGTAGGCATCTCGTCATCGAGGAACTCTGTGACAGTGCGCACCAGCACTTTGTGCAGGGGCAAGCCTTGTAATACCGGAAAAATCATAGCGTCTCCTTTCGCCGCAAAAAGTTGAGTTCGTGGGCGACTCAGGGGCCGTTTTCTACATCAAGGTAGCTTATTTGGCGACCTTGAAACAATTTCCAAACTTTAATCACTGCAGGTGACACAAAAACGGCCATCCGTGGATGGCCGTCGGGCTGCTGGAGTGCAGGCAGCCAGGTCGGGACTATTTGACCGCTTTCTTTACTGCGTCCTTGGTGTCGCCGACTGCTTTTTGCACTTCACCTTTCTTTTCCTGAACCACGCCTTCAGCCCGCAACTTGTCGTTGCCGGTGACTTTGCCAACACCTTGCTTGATGTTGCCTACGGCTTCGTTCGCCAAACCTTTTGCCTTATCCGATGTGCTACTCATGGTATTTCTCCTGGGAACAATCAAGGATTTTGGTCACTACGTAAACGTTGACCCTTGGCCTTTCCAGAGAGTTTCAATTATTTTTTCAGCGGCATTTCATCGCGCCGTACAGGTTTGGCTTTATGTTTTGCGGCCAACCCACGAGAATGCCGGGCACATCCAGGCGCAAGCGCTGGGTAACAGATCCCGTAGGAAGGTTATGAAACTCAATAAAGCACAGGCCATTGCCCGCAGAAACCAGGAACTGGGCGGTGCCGTACTCGGTGTCAACAACTGCCACTTCACCGACCTGGACCGCAAACGCAACATCTGGTGGTTCGACCTGCCGGTGGGCCGGATTGCAGTGGGCCAGTACGAGTGGATCCACTTGTTGATGCACAACGCCGAGAGCGACCAGTTGCTGCACCTGAAGGTGCCAACGGTGTTTTTGCGCGAGAAGCTGGAAGGCCTGGTGGTGCGCAATGCCGGCAAGCGCAAGCCGGAGATTACCCTGGAGCTGAGTGCCGACAAGGACTCGTTCCTCAAGGACGTACGCCCGGCCGGTGCCGGTGTGAGCTTCGCGCAGTTCGCACTGTAGGAATACGGTAAAAACTGTGGGAGCGGGCTTGCTCGCGAATGCGGTGTGTCAGTAACCGGTATATCACTGGCACACCGCTTTCGCGAGCAAGCCCGCTCCCACATTTGGATTGCATTTCAATGCGGGAAAATCAGCGTTCAATAAAAAGCCCCGCATCTGCGGGGCTTTTTGTTGGGGGCCGAGTTACTTCTTCAAACCCAGCTTTTTCAGTTCTTCATCCCGCAGTTCGCGGCGCAGGATCTTGCCCACGTTGGTGGTCGGCAGCGCATCGCGGAATTCCACGGCCTTGGGCACCTTGTAGCCGGTGACGTTGGCGCGCATGTGCTCCATCACCTGGTCTTTGGTCAGGCTGGCACCCGGCTTGACCACGATGAAGATCTTGATGTGTTCCCCGGACTTCTCGTCCGGCACACCAATGGCCGCGCATTGCAGCACGCCCGGCAGGGTCGCCAGCACGTCTTCCAGCTCGTTGGGGTAGACGTTGAAACCGGAGACCAGAATCATGTCCTTCTTGCGGTCGACAATGCGCATGTAGCCATCCGGCTGGATGATCGCGATGTCACCGGTCTTCAGCCAGCCTTCGCTGTCGAGGATCTCGGCGGTGGCGTCTTCGCGCTGCCAGTAGCCCTTCATCACTTGCGGGCCCTTGACGCACAACTCGCCCACTTCACCCAGCGCCAGCTCGACGCCGTCATCGGTGATGACCTTGCACAGGGTCGACGGCACCGGGATGCCGATGGTGCCGATCTGGATGTTCTGGATCGGGTTCACGGTGGCCACCGGGCTGGTTTCGGTCATGCCGTAACCTTCGCAGATGGAGCAGCCGGTGACCGCTTTCCAGCGCTCGGCCGCCGCCAGTTGCAGGGCCATGCCGCCGGACAGGGTGACTTTCAGCGCCGAGAAATCCAGCTTGCGGAAGGCATCGTTGTTGCACAGCGCAACGAACAGCGTGTTCAGGCCGACAAAGCCGCTGAACTTCCACTTCGACAGTTCCTTGACCATCGCCGACAGGTCGCGCGGGTTGCTGATCAGGATGTTGTGGTTGCCGATCAGCATCATCGCCATGCAATGAAAGGTGAAGGCATAGATGTGGTACAGCGGCAGCGGGGTAATCAGGATCTCGCAACCTTCATTCAGGTTGGAGCCCATCAGCGCCTTGCACTGCAGCATGTTGGCGACGAGGTTGCGGTGGGTCAGCATCGCGCCCTTGGCCACGCCCGTGGTGCCGCCGGTGTATTGCAGCACGGCGACTTCGTCGCTGGCGGGGCTGACTTCGTTCACCGGCTGGCCGTGGCCCTTGGCCAATACGTCGTTGAACTTGATCGCCTTGGGCAAGTGATAGGCCGGGACCATCTTCTTCACGTACTTGATGACGCTGTTGATCAGCAGGCGCTTGAGCGGCGGCAACAGGTCGGCGACTTCGGTGACGATCACGTGCCGGACGGAAGTCTTGGGCACGACTTTTTCAGCCAGGTGCGCCATGTTGGCCAGGCAGACCAGGGCCTTGGCACCGGAGTCGTTGAATTGGTGTTCCATTTCCCGCGCGGTGTACAGCGGGTTGGTGTTGACCACGATCAAGCCGGCACGGATGGCACCGAATACGGCGACCGGGTATTGCAGGACGTTGGGCAGTTGCACGGCGATTCGATCACCGGGCTGCAAGTCGGTATGCTGTTGCAGGTAAGCGGCGAAGGCGCCGGACAGTTCGTACAGTTCACCGTAGGTGATTGTCTTGCCCAGGTTGCTGAAAGCCGGTTTGTTGGCGAAGCGTTGGCAGGACTGCTTCAGTACCGCCTGAATATTCGGATACTCGTCTGGATTGATTTCTGCAGCAATCCCGGCGGGGTACTTATCCTTCCAAAAGTCTTCGATCATGGAAGCCCACTCCTCAGCGACGCGAATTCATTCATCGCATTTGATGCGATTATTATTTGTTTGTTTTTGGGTGAGTCTGGCGGTTAAAAGCAGGCCAAGAGGTCACAAAGCGCGCCGAGAGTAGCAGCTTTGCCAAGGGCCGCCTAGAGCCAAAAGAGGCCCCTACGGTCATAAACATGACTCAAGAATATCTAATGGTCATTTTTAGAGCAAAGATTCTATAAGCCAAGAAAGGGCTCTGGAATGGGCTTCTACGCATTTAAACTGAATGAATAAAAACCAAATGTGGGAGCGGGCTTGCTCGCGAAAGCGCAGTGTCAGTCACAGGATATGTCGACTGGTACACCGCTTTCGCGAGCAAGCCCGCTCCCACATTTTTTGACCTTATTTCAAATCAGGCTATGTCGCGCAATTCGCGCCGCAGGATCTTGCCCACCGGCGTCATCGGCAACGACTCACGCAACACAATATGCTTGGGCACCTTGTAGCCGGTGAAGTTGGCCTTGCAGTAGGTCTTCAGCTCTTCAAGGCTCACGCCCTGGGCACGGGCCACCACAAACAGCTTCACCGCCTCGCCGGTACGCTCGTCCGGTACGCCGATCACCGCGCAGCTGGCCACCGCCGGATGCGCCATCACCACGTCTTCGATCTCGTTGGGGTACACGTTGAACCCCGAGACGATGATCAGATCCTTCTTGCGATCAACGATGCGCACAAAGCCGTCCGGGTCGATCACCGCGATATCGCCGGTCTTGAGCCAGCCTTCGGCGTCCAGGGTCTCGGCAGTGGCCACCGGTTGCTGCCAGTAGCCCTTCATCACTTGCGGGCCCTTGATGCACAGCTCGCCCCGCTCGCCCAGCGGCAGCTCCGCGCCGTTGTCGTCGATGATCTTCATCGCCGTGCCCGGCACCGGAATGCCCACGGTGCCCAGCTTCGATTTGCCGCCATAGGGGTTGGTGCTGGCCACCGGTGAGGTTTCGGTCAAGCCGTAGCCTTCACCAATCGCGCAGCCGGTCAGTTGCTGCCAGCGCTCGGCCGTGGCCTTGACCAGTGCGGTGCCGCCGGAGTTGGTGAGCTTGAGGTGGGAGAAATCCAGGCTCTTGAAGTCCGGGTGGTCCATCAAGGCCACAAACAGGGTGTTGAGCCCCAGCAGCCCGGTGAAGCGCCACTTTTTCAGCTCCTTGATAAAGCCGCCGATGTCCCGGGGATTGGTGATCAGTACGTTGTGGTTGCCCGATACCATCATGCACATGCAATTCGCGGTGAAGGCATAGATGTGGTACAGCGGCAGCGGCGCCACCATCACCTCTTGGCCTTCCTTGATCAGCGGATGGCCGTCGTCCCCCAGTTGCGACATGCACGCCCGCACTTGCTGCATGTTGGCCACCAGGTTGCCGTGGGTAAGCATTGCGCCCTTGGCCAGGCCGGTGGTGCCGCCGGTGTATTGCAGCACCGCGATGTCGTCGAGGGTCACCGGATGGCGGTTGAGTGCCTGGCCGGCGCCCATGCGCAGGGCGCGCTTGAAGGAGATGGCTTGCGGCAGGTTATAGGCCGGGACCATCTTCTTCACCTTGTCGACCACGGTGTTGATCAGCCAGCCCTTGGCGGCGGGCATGAAATCGCCCATCTTCGCTTCGATCAGGTATTCGATCTCGGTGTCCTTGCTGACTTCTTCAACACGCGAGCCAAACAGGTTCAGGTACACCAGCGCACGAATGCCGGCATCCTTGAATTGGTGACGCATTTCCCGCGGGGTGTACAGCGGGTTGGTGTTGACCACGATCAGCCCGGCGCGCAGGGCGCCGAACACGGCAATCGGATAATGCAGGACGTTGGGCATCTGCACGGCAATGCGGTCACCCGGCTTGAGGTCGGTGTGCCACTGCAGGTAACCGGCGAACGCGGCGCTGCGCCGATCCAGCTCGGCGTAGGTCAGGGTGATCCCCATGTTGCTGAACGCCGGACGATCGGCAAAGGTCTTGCAGGAACGCTCGAAGACTTCGATCACCGATTTATAGGCTGTGAGGTCGATCTCGTTGGGAACCCCGGCTGCGCGTTTGTCATTCCAGAAATCAGGTTGCATTATTCTTGTCCTCTTACCTGAGTGGTCCGGCCGCTTTTGATGTTGCGATGAAAGCGGAGCTTTGGGGACGTTAGCAGCTATGGTCAATCAGGCAAATACAACAAGATGCGTCATTGATTGTGTGAATCTCCCCGCCAAGGCCAGCGCTGATCCAGCGGCCTGCGGTGAATGAGCTATACACTGCAACGACCCTGAGCAAAGGAAGCGCCATGAACCACACCACTTTCTGGCTGACCGCGAATGACCGCAGTCGGGTGTACGTCAACCAGTGGCTGCCGGACGGGCCGCCCAAGGCGCTGATCATGCTGGCCCACGGCATGGCCGAGCACAGTGGCCGCTATGCCCGCCTGGCCCAGGCGTTGTGCGATGCCGGCTACGGCCTGTACGCCCCCGACCAGCGCGGCCACGGGCGTACCGCCGACGAGGGCACCCTGGGGCTGTTCGCCGAGAAAGACGGCTGGAACAAGGTGGTGGGCGACCTGGCGAGCCTCAACCAGCATATCGGCCAGCAAGCGCCGGGGGTGCCGATCATCCTGCTGGGCCACAGCATGGGCAGCTACATTGCCCAGGCGTACCTGCTGCACCACAGCGCGAGCCTTAACGGGGCGATTCTCAGCGGCTCGAATTTCCAGCCGGTGGCGCTGTACGGCGCGGCCAAGGTGATTGCCCATGGCGAACGCCTGCGCCAGGGGTTGCGCGGGCGCAGTGCGCTGATTGATTTCCTGTCATTTGGATCGTTCAACAAGGCGTTCAAACCCAATCGCACCGCTTTCGACTGGCTCAGCCGTGACCCGGCCGAGGTCGACAAGTACGTCAGCGACCCGCTTTGCGGCTTCCGTTGCACCAACCAGCTGTGGATCGACCTGCTGGGCGGCTTGCAGCAAATCAGCAAAGCGTCCAATCTCGCTCAGATAGACCCGGGGCTGCCCATCCTGATAATGGGCGGTGAATGTGATCCGGTCAGTGAAGGCAAGCGTCTCAAAAGTCTGGCCAATGCGTTGCGTGAAGCCGGCTGCCAGCACCTGGAGCTGAGCATTTACCCACAGGCGCGCCACGAATTATTCAACGAAACCAACCGTGATGCGGTCACAGCCGACGTGCTGACGTGGCTGGCCCAGGCAGCAGTGCTGCGCCGCCCTACTCGCTGCGAATGATTTTTCGTTTAAAATCAATACATTAAGATTTCTGATTAGCCACAGGATGCACCAACTGATGACCCAGGTTACCAACACGCCTTACGAAGCCCTCGAAGTCGGCCAGACCGCCAGCTACAGCAAGATCGTCGAAGAGCGCGATATCCAGTTGTTCGCGGCAATGTCCGGCGACCACAACCCGGTGCATCTGGACGCCGAATTCGCCAAGGCGACCATGTTCAAGGAGCGCATTGCCCACGGCATGTTCAGCGGCGCCCTGATCAGCGCGGCGGTTGCGTGCGAGTTGCCTGGGCCCGGCACGATCTATATCGGCCAGCAAATGACCTTCCAGAAGCCGGTCAAAATCGGCGACACCCTGACCGTGCGTCTGGAAATCCTCGAGAAGCTGCCGAAATTCCGCGTGCGCATCGCCACCCGCGTATTCAACCAGCGCGATGAGCTGGTGGTAGACGGCGAAGCCGAGATCCTCGCGCCACGCAAGCAGCAGACCGTGACCCTGACCGAACTGCCGGCCATCAGCATCGGTTGAACGAACGCCCATGAAAAAGCCCCGCATCTGCGGGGCTTTTTTATTCAGGCGGGGCTCAAGACTGAGCGCGAGCCTGGTTACGCAGGGCTTTCACCTGGTCGTGGTTGCGTTGCGCGCCGTGGAACTGACGCTCTACCAGGTCACGAATGCCCAGCAGGTTGTGCTTGTTGATCTTCTCGATCGCTTCTTTGTAAGCCTTCAGTGCGTGGTCTTCACCGCGCTCGGCTTCGTTCAGCACGGCTTCTTCGTCTTTACCGGTCACCATCGACTTCACGTCGACCCAACCACGGTGCAAGGCACCGGCGACGCTACCGGATTTTTCCGGATCGCCACCCAGTGCTCTTACTGCGGTCTGCAGTTCGGCTGCGGCGGTACCGCAATCAACGGAACGTTTGGCAAACAGGGCTTTGAGTTCTGGGTGCTTGATGTCTTCTGCGCAGGTCTTGAAGCCTTCCTGGCCGTCTTTGCTGGTCTCGATCAGGTCGTTGAGTACGGAGATCGATTCTTTGTTGATATCAGTCATTTTTCAATTCCTTCGCGGGTTAAGAAACGTGTATTAGTAATTGCAGCGCCCGTGCCAGCTTTTGAAAAACAATTTATTACTTAAATTTCAATAAGTTAGCCAATACACAAAAATCTGTATCCGCTTTATTTGCATGATCTGTCATTTGGCCTCCATGCAGAATGCCTGTATTTTCCAAGGCATCGACTCAAACACCTGAAGCCGCAATGAACCCTGAAAAACTTGAACTGCTGATCACCCGCGAAATGCCCTTCGGCAAGTACAAGGGCCGGATCATTGCCGACTTGCCCGGCCCCTACCTGAACTGGTTCGCCCGTGAAGGTTTCCCCCACGGCGAACTGGGCGGGTTGCTGGCCCTGATGCAGGAAATCGACCACAACGGTTTATCCGAACTGCTGGAACCCCTACGCGCCAAGCACGGCAAGCCCGCCCCTCGTCATTAATAGAGCACGCACATGGACAGTACCCGCGACGAACAACACTGGCACGCCATCGCCCAGCGCTACGACCTGGAGCCCGGCCCGATCAACCTCGAAAACGGTTATTTCGGGCGCATGAGCCGCGCGGTACTTGAGCAGTATCAGGACAACGTCGCCTTCATCAACCGCAGCAACTCGATCCATGTGCGCCAGCGTTTCGAGCAGGGCGAAAACGTCGAGATCCGTAACCAGTTGGCGCAGTTGATGGACGCCGATCCTGAAGCCATCGCCCTCACCCGCTGCGCCTCGGATGCGTTGCAGTCGCTGATCCGCAACTACAACCGCTTGCAGCCCGGCGACCAGGTGCTGATCAGCGACCTGGAGTACGACACCGTCAAGGGCGCCATGCGCTGGCTGGCGCAGAATCGCGGCGTAGAAGTGATCGAAATTGCCCACGAACACCCGGCCAGTTTCGACAGCCTGGTGCAGACGTATCGCGATGCGTTCCTGCGCTATCCCCGCCTGAAACTGCTGGCACTGACCTACGTGACCCACCGCACCGGGCTGGTGATGCCGGTGGAGGCGATTGCCGGCGCTGCCAGGGAACATGGAATTGATGTGATCCTCGATGGCGCCCATGCGCTGGGGCAGATCGAGTTCAACCTGGCGCAGTTGGGTATCGCGTTTGCCGGTTTCAACCTGCACAAGTGGATCGGTGCGCCGTTGACCCTGGGCTTTATCTACATCGACCCACAACGCTTGGCGGACATTGATCCGGACATGGGTGAGTTTCATTACCCGGCCACCGATGTACGTGCCCGCACGCCATACAGTACGCCGAATTTCCCGGCGTTGATGACCTTGCCGCTGGTGTTCGAAGAGCATCGTTTGCTGGGTGGATCCAGAGCCAAGGGCGCCCGCCTTAATTACCTGCGGGATTTGTGGGTGAGTGAGGTGCGGCAGTTGCCGGGAATTGAAGTGCTGACGCCGGACGACCCACGGCTGTATTGCGCGATCACGTCGTTCAAGTTCACTGACAAGCCGGATCAGCAGGTGATGGCGGACCGACTGCTCAAGGAATACAACCTCTTCACCACAACCCGCAGCGGCGCGTCGTTCGGCAGTTGTATTCGGGTGACACCAGGCTTTTTGACGTCAGCGGCAGACATTCATGCGCTGATCAAAGCCATCACCGAACTGAGCGCGATATCACTGTAGGAGCGAGCTTGCTCGCGAAGGTCGTTAACGATGACACGGGAAACCTGACACCCAGCGGTGCTCTCGGTTTTTTCGCGAGCAAGCTCGCTCCTACAGTGGGAGTGGGCCATTTTCCGCAGGCAAAAAAAAGCGGCACACCGACCAAGTGCACCGCAAAAATGCCGTAGAACACAGCAACAACGATTCGGTAAATCCAATCAGTCCAGCAGGGCCAGCGCCTCGGCGGTGGTTTCCTGGATGCGTGCCCAGTCGCCGTTCTTGACCCACTCCGGATCAAGCATCCAGCTACCGCCCACGCACATCACATTTTTCAACGCCATGTAGCTCTTGATGTTGGCCGGGCCAACCCCGCCAGTCGGGCAGAATTTCACTTCGCCAAACGGACCGCCCAGGGCCTTGATCGCCGCCACGCCACCGCTGACTTCAGCCGGGAACAGCTTGAAACGGCGATAACCCAGGCCATAACCTTCCATGATCCCGGAGGCATTGCTGATGCCCGGCAACAGCGGAATCGAGCTGTGTACCGAGGCTTCCAGCAGGTCACGGGTAATCCCGGGAGTGACGATAAATTGCGAACCGGCCACTTCGGCCGCTTCCAGCATATGACGATCCAGCACGGTACCGGCACCGGTGCACAGCTCCGGACGCTGCTCACGCAGTACCTGGATGGCCTTGAGGCCGAACTGCGAGCGCAGGGTCACTTCCAGTGCGGTCAAACCACCGGCTGCCAGGGCATCGGCCAGCGGCAGGATGTCCTGTTCGCGGGCAATGGTGATCACCGGCAGGATCCGCGCCTTGGCGCAGAGGCTGTCGATCAAGGCAACTTTGTCCGCCATGGAAACGGTAGGTTGAGGGCTGTTCATCGCGGCTGATCCTTGGCTCATGGGCACCAGTAAATCTCTAGAGTAGGTTGCAAAAACGCGCGTATCGGCATGGCAGCAACGTCGTCACTGGCCAGCGCGGCGCTCAAGGTGGTCAATTTCGAGCTGCCTGAAATCGACAGCACGGTGTAGTGGGCGGTGGCCAGCAGCGCGCGACTCATGGTCAGGCGCTGGTGCGGCACAGTCGGCGCCAGCATCGGCCAGCAACGACGGCTGCCGTCCGGCTTCAACGCTTCAGCCAGGTTCGGGCTGTTGGGGAACAGCGACGCGGTGTGGCCGTCGTCGCCCATGCCCAGTACCAGCACATCAATCGTCGGCAACTCGGCCAGCAGGCGATCGGCCTGCTCGGCAGCGTCGTCAAGGGTGGCGGCGACGCTGTACAGGCTCAGGAACTTGGCCTTGGCCGCCGGGCCTTGCAGCAAATACTTCTTCAACAGGCCGGCATTGCTGTCGGCATGTTCCACCGGCACCCAGCGCTCGTCGGCCAGGGTGATGGTCACCTTGGACCAGTCCAGGCCTTGCTTGGCGAGGTTCTGGAAGAACGCCACCGGGCTGCGGCCGCCGGACACCACCAGGGTCGCTTCGCCACGGGCACTGATGGCCGCGCGCAGTTGTTCGGCCACGTCATTGGCCAGGCCATCCGCCAGCAGCACCGGGTTGCGGTACTCATGGGCAGTCACGCCCTGAGGCAGTTTCAAATCAGATATCGCCATACCAAGACCTCCCGTCCCGCGTGATCAGTGCAATCGAGCTCATTGGCCCCCAGGACCCCGCCGCGTACGGCTTGGGCGCATCACCGGATTTTTTCCACCCGGCGATCAACTGGTCACACCACTTCCACGCAGCTTCGATTTCATCTTTGCGCACAAACAGGTTCTGGTTGCCACGCATGACTTCAAGTAACAACCGCTCGTAGGCATCGGGAATCCGTGCGCTGCGATAGGTGTCGGAAAAATTCAGTTGCAGCGGGCCGCTGCGCAGTTGCATGCCCTTGTCCAGGCCCTGCTCCTTGGTCATCACGCGCAATGAAATCCCTTCGTCCGGTTGCAGGCGGATGATCAGTTTGTTGCTGATCTGCAAGCGCTGCTCCGGGGCGAAGATGTAGTGGGACGGTTCCTTGAAGTGGATGACGATCTGCGACAGTTTTTGCGGCATGCGCTTGCCGGTACGCAGGTAGAACGGCACCCCGGCCCAACGCCAGTTACGGATATCGGCACGCAGGGCGACGAAGGTCTCGGTGTCGCTCTGGGTGTTGGAGTTCTCTTCTTCCAGGTAACCCGGTACCGGCTTGCCGGCGCTGTAGCCGGCGATGTATTGGCCACGCACCACCTGGGTGGTCAGGCCGTCCGGGCTGATGGGCGCCAGGGCCTTGAGCACCTTGACCTTCTCGTCCCGAATACTGTCGGCAGACAGGTCGGCCGGCGGGTCCATGGCGATCAGGCACAGCAGCTGCAGCAGGTGGTTCTGGATCATGTCCCGCAGCTGCCCGGCCTTGTCGAAATAGCCCCAGCGACCTTCGATGCCTACTTGCTCGGCCACGGTGATTTCCACGTGGGAGATGTAGTTCTGGTTCCACTGGGTTTCAAACAGGCTGTTGGCAAAACGCAGGGCGATCAGGTTCTGGACGGTCTCTTTGCCCAGGTAGTGGTCGATGCGGTAGGTGCGGTTTTCCGGGAAGAACTGCGCCACTGCGTCGTTGACCTTGCGCGAGGAATCCAGGTCCGAGCCGATGGGTTTTTCCAGGACCACGCGGGTATTTTCCGCCAGGCCGACCTTGGACAGGTTCTCGCAGATCGCGCCGTACACCGCCGCCGGGGTAGCGAAGTAGGCGATCAGGCGTTGTTCGGTGCCGGCGTTCTCTGCCAGGGCGACGTAGTCATCGGCCTTCAGGAAGTCGACGTGCAGGTACGTCAGGCGGGCCAGGAAACGCTGGGCGACGGTTTCGTCCAGTTCCTTGCCAACGTAACCACGCAATTCTTTTTCGATGTGGGCCAGGTGCTGTTGCTCGGAACCGGCCTCACGGGCCAGGGCCAGGATGCGCGTGTCTTCGTGCAGCAGGCCCGCACCATCGAGTTGATAGAGGGCAGGAAATAACTTGCGCAGCGCCAGATCACCCAAGGCGCCAAACAGGGCAAAGGTGCAGGGTTCTACGGTTATCGAAGGCATGATGTTTGTTCTTTTATCAAGTTAAGCTACAAATACCTTTTTTTAAGGCATCACTCAAGGAAAAATGTAGTAATAACCACAACATTTTCCCGAAAAACGTATTCCGAGTGGTGGTGTTCAACTACCCTCAGTAGGATAGGCCACCGCAAAGGGCCGCTCGTCGATTGGTTGACGACCCTTATTTGCATCGTCGCCCTAAGGAAACATGAATGGACCGCGTGCGAAATCTACTGGAACAGATCCAGAAACGCCTCGAAGAACTGAACAAGGCTGAACGTAAAGTCGCCGAGGTCATCCTGCTCAACCCGCAGCAGGCGACCCGCTTCTCTATCGCCGCCCTCGCCCAGGCCGCTTCGGTCAGCGAACCTACAGTGAACCGCTTCTGCCGCTCGTTCGGCGTGAGTGGTTACCCTGAACTTAAATTGCAGCTGGCGCAAAGCCTGGCCAGTGGCGCGGCGTATGTCAGCCGCGCGGTGGAGGCCGATGATAACCCGGAGGCCTACACCCAGAAGATCTTCGGCAGTGCCATCGCGTCCCTCGACAGCGCCTGCCAGGCCCTGGATCCGAACCTGATCAGCAAGGCCGTCGACCTGCTGATCCAGGCTCGGCAGATCCACTTCTTCGGCCTGGGTGCTTCGGCGCCGGTGGCCATGGACGCGCTGCACAAGTTTTTCCGTTTCAACCTGTCGGTCACGGCCCACGCCGATGTGCTGATGCAGCGGATGATCGCCTCGGTGGCCCACACCGGGGAGTTGTTCGTGATCATTTCCTACACCGGGCGTACCCGTGAACTGGTGGAAGTAGCACGTATTGCGCGGGAAAACGGCGCCTCGGTGCTGGGCGTGACCGCCGAAAATTCGCCGCTGGCCAAGGCCAGTACGGTGAGCCTGAACATTCCGTTGCCGGAAGACACCGACATCTACATGCCGATGACCTCGCGGATCATTCAGTTGACGGTGCTGGATGTACTGGCGACGGGCATGACCTTGCGTCGCGGGGTGGATTTCCAACCGCACTTGCGCAAGATCAAGGAGAGCTTGAACGACAGCCGGTATCCGGTTGGGGATGAATTCAACTAGGCCCGAATCTACTGTGAATGTGCCGGCCTCTTCGCGAGCAAGCCCGCTCCCACATTCGACTGCATTCCAAAAGTGGAACTCGGTCTAATGTGGGAGCGGGCTTGCTCGCGAAAGCGGCATCAGCAACACCGGAACATCCGGATCAAGCCCCCGCCCTCGCCTGCAAACTCAAATGCGCCCGCTCCCCCGGCGCCAGGCTCGCAGCAGCCATCGCCGACTCCACACACACAAACCCCGCAGCCTCGTTGAAGCTTACCCCCAGCAACGGTCGACTCCCCGGGTGCCACACCACCGTGTCGGCACTCTCACCGGTGTCGATGCACAATTCGCGCTGCCAGGCATGGTCCTTGAGGTGCAGTTCGCCGTCGTGCTGGAACACCCGCTGACACCCACCATCGACACGCAACTCACCTTCCTGCAGGCACGCCTGACGATTCAGCTGGTCGTAGCCCTGCGCGCCATCCAGCCCAGACAGCGCTATCTCACCAACATTGCCAATCCGCCAATAGGCGTGCAAAGCATGGCTCAATTGGCACGGTAGCTCGTCCTGGTGCTCGGTGGCCAGGCGCAGCTCCAGGGTTTCCCCCAGGTGTGCATGCAGGTCCACCTGCCAGTCGCATAGCTGCAATTGCCAGTGCAAACGCACGCCGTCGTCGTCGGTGCTGCTGTCCAGCAATTTCCAGTCGATCAGCCGTGCCCAACCATGGGACGGCCAGGCGTTTTCGCTGGGATGGCGGCCATACCACGGCCAACACACCGGCACGCCGCCACGGATGGCGCCGACCTGCGGCCACTTGGCCGCGCACCACAGCCAGGGCTTCTGGCCCGTGGGCTGAAAGTGCAGCAATTGCGCGCCCTGACGACTGAACACCGCTTGGCAGAGCGGGTGATCAATCACCAGCACATCGCGCATCTGGAAGCGTTCCCAGGCGAATACCGGCCGCTCGCGCAGGGATTTGAAAAAGCGTTGCAGCGGATGCTCATGCATGTGCCACGGTCCTGAATATCTTTGCAGGCGCTGGCTTGCCTGCGATGGCATCGCCTCGGTGTGGCAGATACACCGCGGGGCTCGCATCGCAGGCAAGCCAGCTCCCACACAAAAAAAAGCGGATAGCCATGGCTACCCGCAAAATGCGCACAGAGAGAAGGAGCTTATCGCAACAACGTTAGAACGTAGACTGAATTTTCAGGCCCGCTACCACCGCGTTGTCGACTTGCTTAACACCACCTGGGTTGGCGATGTATTGCAGGTTGGGACGCACGGTCAGCCAGTTGGTGACGTGGAAGCCGTAGTTGAGTTCGACGTTGTATTCGGTGTTGCGCAGCGGTGCGTAACCCGATTGGTCGTAATCCGTGAACCCGCCGGCCGCGTTGAGCAACTCAGCATTTTTCTTCACGTCACTGTTGGCATGGATACGGGATACACCGATACCCACGTCATCTTTTGTACGTGCGTCGAATGGACCTTTATACACAAGCATCAGCGACTGGTAGTTGTCGACCAGGTTGGTGTCTTTGTCGTGGAAGGTGACGTTGGCCGCAATGTTCAAGCCGCGGGAAGCATCGCCATTGTGGGTGGTGAGTTGCTGTTGCAGAACGCCCCAGTAACCGCTTTTGCTGCTGCGAACGCGGAAGGCTGCGCCCGTGGTGCCAGCATCGTTACCGTTGACGTCTTCACGTACGTCGGTAGCGTCGGCGGTGCTCTTGTAGTAACCCACACGGTATTCGCCCGGCAGGCCATTGACCTTCGGCGACCAGACCAATTCAACCGGCAATACGGTGCCTTTGGTGCCGCTGCCGCTGAGCTTGAAGCCGTTGCCGTGCTCCAGTTGCGACGGGTTCTGGTTGTACGCACCGATTTGCGCATACAGCTCAGGCGTGATGTTGTACTTCACGCGGATAGCCGCCTGGCTGACGGGCCAGTTGTACCAGGTGTTTACATAGTTACCGACCTGCGAGCCACAGAACGACAGGTTCTGGAAGTCGCACGGGAAGGTGTTGAAGTCTTCGCCTTCACCGAAGTAACCGAGTTTCACGTCCAGCTTGTTGTCGAACATCTGGTGCTGAATCCAGAACTGGGTCAGACGCACCATGTGGCCTCGGCCGTCGACTTCCTGAGACGAGCTCAAGGTGCCGGCACGCGGGTCACCAATACGGTCGTTGGAAATGTTTGCGCCATTACGATTGGTCAACTGGATCTTGGCCTGGGTGTTGTCCCAGCCCCACAGCTTTTGCAGGTCCAGTGCCACGCCCAGACCGAACTGGTCAGCGTAACGGGCAGTCTTGTCGTTGTTGTAGCCACCGCTGAGGTTGCCACCGACTTCACCGACGTAATCCGCCTTGATGTCGATACCTTGCTCGATCAGCTTGGTACGCTCGCCGCCCCAATCGCCGGTCATCCACTTGGAATCGGCGCTGAACGCGTCGTCCGCCATCGCATTGGCGGACAGTACCAGGGCGGCTGCTGCTGACAGTTGGCAGATCAGCCGGGTGTTGTTGTGGTGCTTTTTCATCCCTACATCCTCGTCTTTATTGTTATTAACTGTTTTTATCTAACGCGGTTTACTTCTTTGTGAGAGCAGGACTCTCACAAAAGCCCCTACACATCATTTGAAACTTCAGCGTCCCTTGAATTGAGCAACGTTGTCCGCACGATCCTGTGCCGGCAACGAGGTGGCAGTGCCCAGGCGCTCGCCGGTCTTGGCGTCGAACAGCAACACTTTGGCCGGGTCGAACTGCAAGGTCAGGGTCTCGCCCACTTGCGGCGCCACATCGGGCGCCAGGCGGCAGCAGACCTTGGTGTCATTGATTTGCACGAACACCAGGGTGTCCGGACCGGTCGGCTCGGTGACTTGCACCTCGGCCCGAATGGTCGGCGCGCCGGTGGCTTCGGCGGCGGCCAGCACGATCTGCTCCGGGCGCAGGCCCAGGATCACTTCGCGGTCTTCAAGACCGGCATCGTTCATGTTCAATGGCAATTCACAGCGGGCCTGGCCGCTGTCCAGCAGCGCCACCAGGCGGCCGTCCTTGCGTTGCAGGCGCAGTGGAATGAAGTTCATCGGCGGCGAACCGATGAAGCTCGCCACGAACAGATTGGCCGGGTCGTTGTAGATCTCTTTCGGCGTGCCGAACTGCTGGATGATGCCGTCCTTCATGACCGCCACTTTGTCGCCCAGGGTCATCGCTTCGATCTGATCGTGGGTGACGTAGACGGTGGTGGTTTTCAGACGCTGGTGCATCAGCTTCATTTCGGTACGCATCTCGACCCGCAGCTTGGCGTCGAGGTTGGACAGCGGTTCGTCGAACAGGTAGATCTTCGGGCGACGCGCCAGTGCCCGGCCCATGGCCACGCGTTGTTGCTGGCCACCGGAGAGCTGGCCCGGCTTGCGATTGAGCAGGTGCTCGATCTGCAGCAGCTTGGCCACTCGCGCCACTTCTTCATCGATCGCTGCCTGGGGCATCTTGCGAATCTTCAGGCCGAATTCGATGTTCTCACGCACGCTCATGGTCGGGTACAGCGCGTAGGACTGGAACACCATGGCGATGTCACGATCCTTGGGGCTCATGCCGCTGACGTCCTGGTCGCCGATCATGATCGCGCCACCGGTGATGTTTTCCAGGCCGGCAATGCAATTCATCAAGGTCGATTTGCCGCAACCCGAAGGGCCGACCAGGATCAGGAACTCACCTTCCTTGATCGACAGTTCGATGTTCTTCAGGGTGTCCGGCAGACCGGTACCGTAGGTCTTGTTTACGTTACGAAGTTCGAGCGTTGCCATGATTACCCCTTGACCGCGCCGGCCGTCAGGCCGCGCACGAAATACTTGCCTGCGACCACATAGACCAGCAGGGTCGGCAGCCCGGCGATCATCGCCGCCGCCATATCAACGTTATATTCCTTGACCCCGGTACTGGTGTTGACCAGGTTGTTCAGCGCCACCGTGATGGGCTGCGAATCACCGCTGGAGAACACCACGCCGAACAGGAAGTCGTTCCAGATCTGCGTGAACTGCCAGATCAGGCACACCATGATGATGGGTGTCGACATCGGCAGGATGATCAGGCGGAAGATCGTGAAGAACCCCGCGCCATCCAGGCGAGCCGCCTTCACCAGTGCATCGGGAATGCTGACGTAGTAGTTACGGAAGAACAGTGTAGTAAACGCCAGTCCGTAGACGATGTGCACGAACACCAGGCCCGTGGTGGTACTGGCCAGGCCCATCTTGCCGAGGGTGAACGAGGCTGGCAGCAGCACGGTCTGGAACGGCAGGAAGCAGCCGAACAGCAACAGGCCGAAGAACAACTGCGAACCACGGAAGCGCCACATCGACAGCACGTAGCCGTTCAACGCACCGATGGCGGTGGAGATCAGTACCGCCGGAACGGTGATCTTGATCGAGTTCCAGAAGTAGCCGTCAACCGTGGCCCAGGCTTTCACCCAGCCGATGCCGGTGATCACGGTGGGCCAGCTCAGCAGGTTGCCGGTGCTGATGTCTTCCGGGGTCTTGAAGCTGGTGAGCAACATGACCACCAACGGCACCAGGTACAGCAGGACAGCGAGAATCAGCACCGCGTATATCGCGACGCGGCTCAGGCTGATGGCAGGTTTGCCAGCAAGACTAGTCATTGCGCTTGGTCCTCAGCTCGGAGTACAGGTAAGGCACGATGATCGCGAGAATCGCACCGAGCATCAGAATCGCACTGGCCGAACCCATGCCCATCTGGCCGCGGCTGAAGGTGAAGGAGTACATGAACATCGCCGGCAGGTCGGAGGAGTAACCCGGACCACCCGCCGTCATGGCCGCCACCAGGTCGAAGCTCTTGATCGCGATGTGCGCCAGGATCATTACCGCACTGAAGAACACCGGGCGCAGGCTTGGCAGCACCACTTTCCAGTAGATGCGCGGCATGCTCGCGCCGTCGATCTGCGCCGCACGGATGATCGATTGATCAACACCGCGCAGGCCGGCGAGGAACATCGCCATGATGAAGCCCGAGGCTTGCCACACAGCAGCGATCACCAGGCAATACACCACACGGTCCGGGTCGATCAGCCAGTCCAGGCGAAAGCCTTCCCAGCCCCAGTCACGCAGCAGTTTGTCCAGGCCCATGCCTGGGTTGAGCAGCCATTTCCAGGCGGTACCGGTGACGATCATCGAGAGCGCCATCGGGTACAGGTAAATGGTGCGGATAAAACCTTCGCGACGGATTTTCTGGTCGAGGAAAATCGCCAGGGTCACGCCGATCACCAGGGTGATGCCGATGAACATGCCACCGAACACCGCGAGGTTCTTGCTCGCGACCCACCAGCGGTCGTTGTCGAACAAGCGCACGTATTGCGCCAGGCCTACGAACTTGTAGGTCGGCAGGAAAGTCGAGTTAGTGAACGACAGCACGAACGTCCACAGGATGTAGCCATAGAAGCCCACCAGAACGATGAACATGCTCGGCGCCAGCACCAGTTTGGGTAGCCAGCGCTGCAGTGCATCGAACGGCGAGGCTTTGCTGAACACAGCAACAGAACTCATGGGAAAATCCAGTACAGGGAAAAAGGACTACAGGAACATGCCTTGCGGGGGTTAGGGGTCCCCCCACAAGGCCATTCGGTACTAACCGTTACTTGGCCGACTTGATCGCTGCCGCGAGTTTCTTCGCGGTATCCGCAGGGTCAGCTTTCGGGTCGTTGATGTAGTTGGTCACGACATCAAAGAATGCGCCTTGTACCGCCAGCGTGGTTGCCATGTTGTGGGCCATGCTTGGTTGCAGGCCGCCAGTCTTGGCGTCTGCAAGGAAGTCCTTGGCGGCGGTCTGGGCGCAGGAGTCGAAGCCGTATTTGCCCATGTCTTGCAACATGTCGATACGAACCGGGATCGAGCCTTTGTTGATGCTGAAGACTTTCTGGAAGTTTTCGCTCAGCACGACCTTGGCGATGTCCTGCTGACCGGCAGCAGTGCCTTTGTCTTTCTGCTTGAAGGCTGCGAGGGAGTCGATGTTGTAGGTGAAGGCCTTGTCGGTGCCCGGGAAGGCTACGCACTCGTAGTCTTTGCCGGCGACTTTCTTGGCGGCGGTCCATTCACTCTTGGCCCAGTCACCCATGATCTGCATGCCGGCCTTGCCGTTGATGACCTTGGCGGCTTCCAGGTTCCAGTCCTGGCCTTTGCCGTCGGCGTCCATGTAGGTCGCGACTTTCTTCAGCTCGGTCAGGGACTTGATCATTTCAGGGCCGGTCAGGGCTTTTTCGTCGAGGTCCACCAGGGCTTTCTTGTAACCGTCAGCCCCCATGACCGAGAGCACGACCGCTTCGAAGACGGTGCTGTCCTGCCAAGGCTGGCCACCGTGGGCGAGCGGAATGAAGCCCGCGGCCTTGAGCTTGTCGCCCGCTGCGTAGAATTCTTCGAGGGTGGTCGGGTTCTTGGTGATACCGGCTTTCTTGAACACTTCCGGGTTGATCCACAGCCAGTTCACGCGGTGAATGTTCACCGGCACGGCCACGTAGTTACCTTCGTACTTCACGGTATCGGAGACTTTCTTGTCCAGCAGGCTGTCCCACTTCTCTTCTTTGGCGGGTTCCTTCAGGACGTCGGTGTCGAGCAGCCCGGTGGACGCCCATTCCTGGATGTCGGGGCCTTTGATCTGGGCCATGCCTGGCGGGTTGCCAGCAACGGCGCGGCTTTTCAGTACGGTCATGGCAGTGGAACCGCCACCGCCGGCGACGGCACCGTCTTTCCAGGTGAAACCGTCTTTTTCAACTTGGGCCTTCAGGACATCTACTGCCGCTTTCTCGCCACCCGAGGTCCACCAATGCACAACTTCAACCGTCCCTTTCGAGTCGGCGGCAAAAGCACTGAGGGGAAACAACGAGGCAACGGAAATAGCTACGGCGAGGCGACTGATCGCTTTCATCTGAGTACCTTTTTTCTTGTTGTTATGCATGCAAGTCGGTGCTTGCGCTGCAAACGAGTTTAAACAGGGATTTTTCAGGTGCAGGTAACAAAGGGACGCCAAAATGTCACCACTTGGTGACATAGCGCCCGGTGGCCACGGCACTGGCCATGCTCGGTGACAAGGGTAGCCCCGGCAGCAAGACAGACTGCCAGGCGTGGTAGAGGTCCGGTTTGCCACCCCAGATTTTCGCGCTGGGCTGGTTTTTCGGGCTCAGTTCGTGGTGCCAGCTGCCGTGGGTGCGGTCAATGAAACGGGTTTCACAGAACTCCCAGAAGCGCCGGTACCAGGTTTCGTAATGCAGCTCCCCCGTGCGTTTGAGCAGCGCCTGGGCAGCGGCACTGGCTTCGCAATGGGTCCAGTGCAGGCGCTCGCGCACCACGGGGCGCTGGCTCCAGTCGAGGGTGTAGACAATGCCGGGAGCGCCGTCGACGGCCCAGGCGTATTCACAGGCGCTGGCGAACAGGCCCTTGGCGTCGGTCACTAGCCACTCAGGGGTGACGAGCCCGGCATCCAGGCGCGCAGCCTCAAGGTGCAACACCAGTCGCGCCCATTCGAAGCCGTGGCCGGGGGTGATGCCGTAGGGACGAAAACCATCGGCCGGGTTGTCTTCGTTGTAACCACGCAGGGGTTGCCAATGGCTGTCGAAATGCTCGATCACCATGTCCCGGTTTTGCGCCGCATGGGTATGAATAATCCGCTCGACGATGCGCAGTGCCCGGTCCAGCCAGCGGGTTTCACCGGTGACATCGGCCAGGGCCAGGAAGGCTTCAGTGGCGTGCATGTTGCTGTTGGCGCCGCGATAGGCTTCTACCCCGCTCCAGTCCTGGGCGAAGGACTCGAGCATCGCGCCCTCCTCTTCGTTCCAGAAGTACTGATCGATGATGTGGATCGCGTCGTTGAGCAAGGTTTGCGCGCCGGGCGCGCCGGCCACTACTGCGGAGCTGGCGGCCAGTGCGACAAAGGCGTGCAGATAGGCGGCCTTGCCGGTGTTGCCGTCGCGGGCGTCGGGCGTGGCGAACCAACCGCCGTGCCGGGCATCGCGCAGCGGGCCGCTGAGGGCCACGACGCCGTGTTCCACCAGGTCGGCATAACCTGGCAGGCCCAGGCCATGGGCCATGGCAAAGCTATGGGTCATGCGGGCGGTGTTCATGGTTTCGGCGACGGCATCGGGCGGAAGGACGCCTTGATCGTCGAGGTTGCCGAAGCCGTCAGGCAGCCTGGAAGCCTTGGCGAATGACAGCAGGCGCTGGCCTTCAGTGGCAAGCCAGGCGTGATGGGCAGGTGCGTTCAGCCAACTACTGGCAGGCAGTGGTTGCGTGGTCATGATTAGCCCTTTTTATTATGTGCGGGATGACGGGAGTCTAAACAAGGGCGGCGCGAGGGCAAGTAACGAAGGAGACGGGAAATGTCACCGATTGGTGACATTGATTGTGCCAGGGCCTGCAGGCGTCATGTGTAGTGACGTCTGCAGCACCTCACATCACTGCTGCCCGAGAGGGGTGATCCGGGCCGGCTGGTTGATCTGCTGCTGCAGGTTCTGCACCTGGCTTTGCAAGGCAGTGACGTTACGCGTGGTCTGGATGCGGAACACGTCGAACTCCTTGGTGGACGGACCGTCCGAAGCCGCGGCGCGGTTGTCCAGTTCGCTCTTGAGGACCACAAGGTCCTGCTCCAGGCGGGCGATGGCGGCCGTGGGGTTGCCCTGTTTTTTCAGGGCTGCGACGTCGGCGGAGAGGTCCTTGAACTCGGCGTCCCGGGACTTGAGGGTAGCCACCGCCTCCGTCAGCGCCTGGACCTGGCCCTGCAATTGCGCGTTGGCACTGGACAGTTGGGTCGTGCTGGCGGTCATCTGCTCCAGGCGCTTGTCCAGGTCCGTTGCCTGGCCGGCCACGCCCATCTGCTGCTTGCCCTGCTCCAGCAACTGGGTCTCCAGCTGCTTGATCTGCAGTTTCAGGGCCTCGCTGCCATTATTCACATTGGCTTCGCTGGCCACCACCTTGCCGGAAATATCCTGCAGGCGCCCCGCCGCTTCCTCGCTGATGCGCGCGAAGCTTTCCTGGGTCGCCACCAGTTGCTGGCCCATCAGGGAAATCTGCTGGAAGCTCCACCAGGCAAGGCCGGCGAAGGCGAACAGCAGCGCACCGACCAATGCCCACAGCGGCCCGGTACTGGCGCTCTTGACCTTGACAACCGGCGCAGGCCGGGAGCGCACGGAGGTAGCCGGCGTGGGCTCGAAATCATCGTCGTCCGAGGTGTCGGCCCGCAGGCTGGGAACGTTGTCGAAGTCGTCGTTAGCATCGTTACGCATGAATCAACCTTAAATCCTTTGAGGTGGCATATGGATAGCCAAGCGTCGGAGTATAAACCCCCGACCTGCCGCACTGATCGACCCGGGTTCGCAAATTCGGTTCCCGGTGTGTTGCCGGTTATTTAAGTCCCACGTCCTGGGCCTTCCACCAGCTACAGAACTCGTCGAGGGCCGCCCAAAGGCTGACCTTGGGCTGGTAGTCGAGATAATGCCGTGCGCGGGTGATGTCGAGGGTGAAATCTTTGTTCATCACCTGCATGCCCAGCCGTGACAAAGACGGTTCCGGGCACCCTGGCCACATGGCACAGAAAGCTTCATTGAGCGCCGCAACGCTGTAAGACAAGCCGTAGGACCGATAACGGGTGACCTGAGGCATGTCCATCTGTCGCATCACGTAGTTCACCACATCCCACACCGGCACAGGGGCACCGTTGCTGATGTTGTAGACCTTGCCCAACGCCGAGCCCGTCGCCAGCAAACTGCTGAGCAGGGCTTCATTGAGGTTGTGCACGCTGGTGAAATCGACCTTGTTCAGGCCATCGCCGACAATCGCCAGGCGGTTCTTGCGCTGCATCTTCAACAGGCGCGGGAAGATGCTCATGTCGCCGGCCCCCGTGACAAAGCGCGGGCGCAGGGCCAGCACTTCGAGGCCAAACTCCTGGGCGCCAAACACCTTTTGCTCCGCCAGGTATTTGGTGGCTGCATACGGATGCTTGAAACGCTTGGGCACTTGTTCTTCGGTCAAGCCCAGGTGGTCACGGCCGTCGAAGTAGATCGACGGCGAAGACAGGTGCACCAGGCGCCCGACCCGCTGCTTGAGGCAGGCCTCCACCACGTTTTCGGTAACCAGCACATTGCCCTGGTGGAAGTCCTGATAACGCCCCCACAGCCCCACGGCCCCGGCGCAATGCACCACGGCCTCGACGTCGCGGCACAGCTCGCGCACCAGGTCCGGATCATTCAAATCACCCTGGATAAACTCGGCGCCGCGCCGTACAAGGTGTTCCACACCTTCGGCCCGCCGCCCGTTGACCCGCACGTCCAGGCCCTGCTCCAGGGCGAAACGCGCAAAGCGCCCGCCAATGAAGCCGCTTGCGCCGGTGACCAGAATTTTCATGACTTACTCCGCATTCTTTCGTTTTTCATCGCTGTTGCCTTGACGCTGGCCATCACGCCAACGGCACCAACCATTGCCCCGTTGTGTGTGCCAGATGATCCGTCAGCAGGCCCAGCAATTGTCCACCACTGCGCCAATGATGCCAGTACAGCGGCACATCGATCGGCTTATCTGGCAATAACTCCACCAACACGCCCTTTTCCAGTTGGTCGCGCACCTGCAGTTCGGGCACCAGGCCCCAGCCCAATCCGGCTTCCGTCAGGCGAATAAAACCTTCGGACGAGGGGCATAGATGGTGTTCGAAACCACCGTCGACGCCCAGGGACGCCAGGTAGCGATGCTGAAGGAAATCATCCGGGCCGAACACCAGCGCCGGCGTGCGGGCCAGTTGATCGGCCCGCACGCCCTCGGGAAAGTGCCGGGCGACAAACGCCGGGCTGGCCAGCGCCCGATACCGCATCGCGCCGAGCAACAGGCTGCGGGCACCGGCCACCGGGCGTTCGCTGGCGCAAATACAGGCTGCCACTTCGCCGGCGCGCATGCGCTTGAGGCCGACGGTCTGGTCTTCTACCACCAGGTCCAACAGCAAATGCTGCTCGGCGCAGAAGTCGCTCACCGCCTCGGCCCACCACGTGGCCAGGCTGTCGGCATTCAAGGCGATGCGCAGGCGCTCGGGCATGCCCTCTTCATCCAGCGCGGGCACCTGGCTTTGCAGGTCGCGCTCCAGCAATCGTACCTGTTGCACGTGGTTGAGCAGGCGGCGGCCGATCTCGGTGGGCGTCGGCGGCGTGGCACGTACCAGCACCGGCTGGCCGATTCGCGCCTCCAACAGCTTGATGCGCTGGGAAATCGCCGATTGGGAAATTCCCAATACCTGCGCGCCCCGCTCGAAGCCGGCCTGTTCCACCACCGCCGCCAGGGCGGAAAGCAATTTATAGTCGAACATCAGTTTTCCTAATGAGCGATCAGCAATATTGGTTTTTCTTATACAACCTTGGACGGGAGAATAGCCAGCATCGCTTCTTCTTATTCAAGGACCTCCACATGGCTGGCGAAACCGCCCTGGCAACCCTGCTGCGCAGCATGAGCCCACAGCTCAATGACGGCGACTACGTGTTCTGCACCCTGGCCGACAGCCGAATCCCCGAAGGTTGCGAGGTGATCGGCAGCTTCCGCGAGCAGGAAGGCCTGACGTTGATCGTCGAGCGCCAGCAGGCCGAGCGGGCCGGACTGGCCTTCGACTATGTGGCTGCGTGGATCACCCTCAACGTGCATTCGGCCCTGGAAGCGGTCGGCCTGACCGCCGCGTTCGCCACGGCCCTGGGCCAGGCCGGGATCAGTTGCAACGTGATTGCCGGCTACTACCACGATCACCTGTTTGTCGGCCGCGCCGATGCCGAGTGCGCCATGACGGTGTTGCGGCAATTGGCGGCGGGCGCGGAGTAAATCCTATGTGGCAAAGCTATATGAACGGCCTGTTGGTGGCCTTTGGTTTGATCATGGCGATCGGCACCCAGAACGCGTTTGTGCTGGCGCAGAGCCTGCGGCGCGAACATCACCTGCCGGTGGCGGCACTGTGCGTGGTGTGCGACGCGATCCTGGTGGCCGCCGGCGTATTCGGCCTGGCCACCGTGCTGGCGCATAACCCGGTATTGCTGGCGATTGCCCGCTGGGGTGGTGCGGCGTTCCTGCTCTGGTACGGTACCCTGGCCCTGCGCCGGGCCTGCTCGAAGCAGAGCCTGGGCGAGGGCGAGAACCTCAAGGTACGCTCGTTGAAGGCGGTGATGCTCAGCGCCCTGGCGGTGACGTTGCTCAACCCCCACGTGTACCTGGACACCGTCTTGTTGATCGGCTCCCTCGGCGCCCAGCAAACCGAACCGGGCGCCTACGTGGCCGGCGCCGCAAGCGCTTCGTTCCTGTGGTTCATGACCCTGGCCCTGGGCGCCGCATGGCTGGCACCGTGGCTGGCGCGCCCCGCCACCTGGCGGATTCTGGACCTGCTGGTAGCCGCCATGATGTTCAGCGTGGCCTATCAATTAATCAGCGCAGCGTAGATATTCCAAAACGCTCTGGAACCTCTATCCCACACAGTTGTTGCGTGGTTTTGCCGCCCCCCCGGTGCTATGATCCAGCCCCTGCGCCGCAAAGAGTACAAACTCCCCGGCGCTTGTTTGGCCGCCCGTGATCGGCCTTGCGCTCACCGCAACTGACCTGATTAGGAGAATCATCATGGCTTTCGAATTGCCGCCGCTGCCCTACGCACACGATGCCCTGCAGCCGCACATTTCCAAGGAAACCTTGGAATACCACCACGACAAGCACCACAACACCTATGTCGTGAACCTGAACAACCTGGTGCCTGGCACCGAGTTCGAAGGCAAGACCCTGGAAGAAATCGTCAAGTCTTCTTCGGGCGGCATCTTCAACAACGCCGCTCAGGTCTGGAACCACACTTTTTACTGGAACTGCCTGGCGCCAAACGCTGGCGGCCAACCTACCGGCGCACTGGCTGAGGCGATCAACGCTGCCTTCGGTTCGTTCGACAAGTTCAAGGAAGAGTTCACCAAGACTTCCGTCGGCACCTTCGGTTCCGGTTGGGGCTGGCTGGTGAAAAAGGCTGACGGTTCCCTGGCACTGGCCAGCACCATCGGCGCCGGCAACCCGCTGACCAGCGGCGACACCCCGCTGCTGACCTGCGACGTCTGGGAACACGCTTACTACATCGACTACCGCAACGTGCGTCCAAAGTATGTGGAAGCGTTCTGGAACCTGGTCAACTGGAAGTTCGTGGCTGAGCAGTTCGAAGGCAAGACCTTCACCGCTTAAGTACCGCTTGCAGTAGAAAGAGCCCGGCGATTGCCGGGCTTTTTTGTGGGCGATTACAAATGGAAAAATGCCAGGAAAACGCTGGAACTCATCAAAAGAATTTCGCCACGCAGCATGTAAGAGGAATGTCCCTCTGATTGACTGCAGGAGAACTTGATATGGATCTAGCATCTTTGATCGGCATGGCCCCTCAAGCACTTAACGTGTTCGATAACGTGACAGATAAGGGCCTGGACGTCCTGGACAAAAGCTTGGGCATCCTTGATAAGACCGTGGACATAGCTCGACAGGCCTTGGGGCAAATCGACCCTCAGGCGCAAGACCAGCCACAACCGCCGAAAATTTCGTTTACCTGATGGGCGCTGACGCTCGACGGTTTGTTTCGCTGGCCTGAAAAACCCGCGCTCGTCCTGAAAAGACAGTACAAGAAGTCGGCACGTACGATCCGCCGACTTCGCTCCATGCCAGGCCTGCCTTTCCATTCCCCCTCCCAACGTCTTACCCCCGGACGCGCTCATCTAAACTGCAAAACCTGCCCTGGCCGCAATGTCCCTTTGACTGCCCTCACGGGATTGCCAATACTCATGGCATATTGAGGCTACCCGCATGGAACAAGGAATAACCCTTTGAAGCTGGAACTCAAAAACAGCTTGTCGGTGAAGTTGCTACGGGTGGTACTGCTTTCGGCATTGGCCGTGGGCGTGGTACTGAGCGCGGCGCAGATCGTCTTTGATGCGTACAAGACGCGCCAGGCCGTGGCCGGTGATGCCCAGCGCATCCTCGACATGTTTCGCGACCCGTCCACCCAGGCCGTCTACAGCCTGGACCGGGAGATGGGCATGCAGGTCATCGAAGGCCTGTTCCAGGATGATGCCGTGCGCATGGCCTCCATCGGCCACCCCAACGAAACCATGCTCGCGGAAAAAACCCGCGACCTGCAACAATCCCCGAGCCGCTGGCTGACCGACCTGATCCTGGGCCAGGAACGCACGTTCACCACGCCGCTGGTGGGGCGCGGGCCTTACAGCGAGTACTACGGTGACCTGAGCATCACCCTCGACACCGCCACCTATGGCAAAGGGTTTCTCGTCAGTTCGGTGATCATTTTCATCTCCGGGGTGCTGCGGGCGCTGGCCATGGGGCTGGTGTTGTACCTGGTCTATCACTGGCTGCTGACCAAGCCGCTCTCGCGCATCATCGAGCACCTGAGTTCGATCAACCCCGACCGCCCCAGCGAGCACAAGATCCCGCAGCTCAAGGGCCACGAGAAAAACGAGCTGGGGCTCTGGATCAACACCGCCAACCAGTTGCTCGAATCCATCGAGCGCAATACGCACTTGCGCCATGAGGCGGAAAACAGCCTGCTGCGCATGGCCCAGTACGACTTCCTGACCGGCCTGCCGAACCGCCAGAAACTGCAGGAGCAACTGGACAAGATCCTGATCGACGCCGGCCGCCGGCAACGTCGGGTCGCGGTGTTGTGCGTGGGGCTGGATGACTTCAAAAGCGTCAACGAGCAGTTCACCTACCAGGCCGGCGACCAGTTGCTGCTGGCCCTGGCCGACCGCCTGCGCGCCCACAGCGGCCGCCTCGGCGCCCTCGCCCGCCTCGGCGGCGACCAGTTCGCCCTGGTGCAGGCCGATATCGAGCAGCCCTACGAAGCCGCCGAATTGGCACAAAGCATCCTCGACGACCTGGAAGCCGAATTCGCCCTCGATCACGAACAGATCCGCCTGCGTGCCACCATCGGCATTACCCTGTTCCCGGAAGACGGCGACAGCACCGAGAAGCTGCTGCAAAAAGCCGAACAGACCATGACCCTGGCCAAGAGCCGCTCGCGCAACCGCTACCAGTTCTATATCGCCAGCGTCGACAGCGAAATGCGCCGCCGCCGCGAGCTGGAAAAGGATCTGCGCGACGCCTTGAGCCGCGAGCAGTTTCACCTGGTGTACCAGCCGCAGATCAGCTATCTCGACCACCGTGTGGTGGGTGTCGAAGCGTTGATCCGCTGGCAGCACCCGGAGCACGGCCTGGTGCCGCCCGACCTGTTTATCCCCCTGGCCGAACAGAACGGCACCATCATTGCCATCGGCGAATGGGTACTGGACCAGGCCTGCCGGCAACTTCGGGAATGGCATGACCTGGGCTTCACCGAGCTGCGCATGGCGGTCAACCTGTCGACCGTACAGTTGCACCACGCCGAGCTGCCACGGGTGGTCAACAACCTGCTGCAAATCTACCGCTTGCCGCCGCGTAGCCTGGAGCTGGAAGTCACCGAGACCGGCCTGATGGAAGACATCAGCACCGCCGCCCAGCACCTGCTGAGCCTGCGCCGCTCCGGGGCACTGATTGCGATTGATGACTTCGGCACCGGCTATTCGTCCCTGAGCTATCTGAAAAGCCTGCCGCTGGACAAGATCAAGATCGACAAGAGCTTCGTCCAGGACCTGCTGGATGACGACGACGATGCGACCATCGTGCGGGCGATCATCCAGCTCGGCAAAAGCCTTGGCATGCAGGTGATCGCCGAGGGTGTGGAGACCGCCGAACAGGAGGCCTACATCATCTCCGAGGGTTGCCACGAGGGTCAGGGCTACCACTACAGCAAACCCTTGCCGGCACGGGAGTTGGTGGCCTACTTGAAACAGGCCCAGCGCAATAACGCCGCCATCCTCTGAAGCGATGCCGGCCATCGGGGCCACGCGCACCGATGGCCGGCAAATCGATACTAAATATTTCCTGCTTATAACGCTTTACACAAAATGCAAATCTTTCGCATTATGTCGCAGTTTTGCGCGCCCCCCGCGTGCCCCATCAACAACCGAAGCAGGATGTTCGCCATGATTCGTATGCCCCTGGCCACCGCCAGCCTTCTCGCCATTGCCATTTCGCTCGCCGGTTGCGGTGAAGGCAAAGACAAGGCCGCCGCGCCTCAAGCCCCGGCCGCCGCCAGCACCACCGCCCCGGCGGCTGCCCCGGCAGGCCAGGTAGACGAGGCCGCCGCCAAGGCCGTGGTCGCGCATTACGCTGACATGGTGTTCGCGGTGTACAGCGATGCCGAGTCCACCGCGAAAACCCTGCAAACCGCGATCGACACTTTCCTTGCCAACCCGAACGACGACACCCTGAAAGCGGCCCGTACCGCCTGGATCGCCTCGCGCGTGCCGTACCTGCAGAGTGAAGTGTTCCGCTTCGGCAACACCATCATTGACGACTGGGAAGGCCAGGTGAACGCCTGGCCCCTGGACGAAGGCCTGATCGACTACGTCGACAAGACCTACGAACACGCCTTGGGCAACCCTGGCGCCACCGCCAACATCATCGCCAACAACGAGATCCAGGTCGGCGAAGACAAGGTCGATGTCAAAGACATCACCCCGGAAAAACTCGCCAGCCTGAATGAGCTGGGCGGTTCCGAAGCCAACGTAGCCACCGGCTACCACGCAATTGAATTCCTGCTCTGGGGCCAGGACCTGAACGGCACCGGCCCGGGCGCCGGCAACCGTCCAGCGTCGGACTACATGACCGGTGATGGCGCCACTGGCGGCCACAACGAGCGCCGCCGCACCTACCTGCGCGCCGTGACTCAGCTGCTGGTCAGCGACCTGGAAGAAATGGTCGGCAACTGGAAGCCCAACGTCGAAGACAACTACCGCGCCACGCTGGAAGCAGAACCTGCGACCGATGGCCTGCGCAAGATGCTGTTCGGCATGGGTAGCCTGTCCCTGGGCGAGCTGGCCGGTGAGCGCATGAAGGTTTCCCTGGAAGCCAACTCGCCGGAAGACGAACAGGACTGCTTCAGCGACAACACCCACAACTCGCACTTCTACGACGCCAAGGGTATTCGTAACGTTTACCTGGGTGAGTACACCCGCACCGACGGTACCAAGATGACCGGCGCCAGCCTGTCCTCCCTGGTGGCCAAGGCCGACCCGGCGGCCGATGAAGCGTTGAAGGCTGACCTGGCCTCCACCGAAGCGAAGATCCAGGTGATGGTGGACCACGCCAACAACGGCGAACACTACGACCAGTTGATTGCTGCCGGTAACGACAAAGGCAACCAGATCGTACGTGACGCCATCGCCGCATTGGTGAAGCAGACCGGTTCGATCGAACAGGCTGCTGGCAAGCTGGGCATCAGTGACTTGAACCCGGATAACGCTGATCACGAGTTCTGATCAGTGCCGCGTTGAATGAGGCGACCTTCGGGTCGCCTTTTTTGTGCCTGCCCTCCAAGCTCCATCAACCAGCACAAATCTCCTGTGGGAGCGGGCTTGCTCGCGAAAGCGGTGGGTCAGCCAATGCATCCGTTGACTGATACACCGCTTTCGCGAGCAAGCCCGCTCCCACACTTGATCTGCCACGTCTCCAACGCCCCCCCGGTTTACTTGCCCTGCACCGCAGGTAGAATGGCGCCTTTCCTGTCACCCCGAGCGGACCTCATGGCGTTGCCGACCTTACGGATAATCGGTTTCATTATCGGCATCTTCCTGATCACCCTGGCGATCGCCATGGTCATCCCCATGGCGACCCTGGTGTTTTTTGAACGCACCAGCGACCTGCCGTCGTTCCTCTGGGCCAGCCTGATTACCTTTATCGCGGGCCTGGCACTGGTCATCCCCGGCCGCCCGGAACATGTGCACCTGCGCCCGCGGGACATGTACCTGCTCACCGTCTCCAGCTGGCTGGTAGTGTGCATCTTCGCCGCACTGCCGTTCCTGCTGACCCAGCACATCAGCTACACCGACTCGTTCTTCGAAAGCATGTCCGGCATCACCGCCACCGGTTCCACGGTGCTCAGCGGCCTGGACACCATGTCCCCGGGCATCCTCATCTGGCGCTCGCTGCTGCACTGGCTCGGCGGTATCGGCTTTATCGGCATGGCGGTGGCGATCCTGCCGCTGCTGCGCATCGGTGGCATGCGCCTGTTCCAGACCGAATCCTCCGACCGCTCGGAAAAGGTCATGCCCCGCTCACACATGGTGGCGCGCCTGATCGTGGCGGCGTACGTGGGCATCACCATCCTCGGCAGCCTGGCGTTCTGGTGGGCCGGCATGGGCCTGTTTGACGCAATCAACCATGCGATGTCGGCGATTTCCACCGGCGGGTTCTCCACCTCCGATGAATCCCTGGCCCACTGGACACAGCCGGCGGTGCACTGGGTGGCGGTGGTGGTGATGATTCTCGGCAGTCTGCCGTTCACCCTGTATGTGGCCACGATGCGCGGCAACCGCCGGGCGCTGATCAAGGATCAGCAGGTGCAGGGCATGCTTGGTTTGCTGGTGGTGACCTGGCTGGTGCTCGGCACCTGGTATTGGTGGACCACCAACCTGCATTGGCTGGAGGCGCTGCGCCACGTGGCGGTAAACGTCACTTCGGTAGTCACTACCACAGGTTTTGCGCTGGGGGACTACAGCATCTGGGGCAATTTCTCGCTGATGCTGTTCTTCTATCTGGGCTTTGTGGGCGGTTGCTCCGGCTCCACGGCTGGCGGGATCAAGATCTTCCGTTTCCAGGTCGCCTACATCCTGCTCAAGGCCAACTTGAACCAGCTGATTCACCCACGGGCGGTGATCAAGCAGAAGTACAACGGTCATCGCCTCGATGAAGAAATCGTGCGTTCGATCCTGACCTTTTCGTTTTTCTTCGCCATCACCATCTGCGCCATCGCCCTGGCCCTGTCACTGCTGGGCCTGGACTGGATGACCGCGCTGACCGGCGCCGCCAGCACCGTGTCCGGTGTAGGCCCGGGCCTGGGTGAAACCATCGGCCCGGCCGGTAACTTCTCCACCCTCCCGGACGCTGCCAAGTGGATCCTGTCATTCGGCATGCTGCTGGGCCGGCTGGAGATCATTACGGTGTTTGTGCTGTGCATTCCGGCGTTTTGGCGTCACTGACAGGCAGCTCATGCAACCGCGCCCGGTACTCGCCGGGCGTGGCATCGAACCAGCGGCGGAACGCACGAAAGAAGTTGCTCGGGTCGGCAAACCCCAACAGGTAGGCAATTTCCAGCAGGGTCATGCTCGGCTGCGCCAGGTATTGCTCGGCCAGTTCGCGGCGGGTGTCGTCGAGCAAGGTCTGGAAACTCGTGCCCTCCTCCTGCAAGCGGCGCTGCAAGGTGCGCTGGGACAGGTGCAACGTCTGCGCAACCACTTCACGCTTGGGCTCGCCCTGGGGCAGCAATCGGCATAGCACCTGCCGCGCCTTGTGGGTCACCCGGCTCTCGGAAAACCGCGCCAGGTACTCCCCGGCAAAACGATCGTGCAACAACGCCATCGCCTCGTTCGCCGTGGGCAACGGCGCCTCCATATCGGCCCGTTCGAAAATCAGCGCGTCATAGGGCGCGTTGAACACCAGCGGTGCATGGAAGGCTTGTTTATAGGGTGCCAGGTCCGCTGGCTGATCGCCCTGCACCAGCACCTTGCGCGGTTGCAACGTGCGCCCGGTCAGCCAGCCGCATAACGCCAGGGCACTGGCCAGGGACGCTTCGGCACTTTGCCGGGTAGGCGGCAGGTGGTCGCCGTGCACCGTCAGAATCAGCGCATAACCTTCGGGCAACAGGCGGAAACTCAGGTCGGCACTTTCAGCAATGATTCGCTGGTAACGCACCAGCCGCATAAAACCTTCGGCCAGGGTATTGCTGGACATCAAGGCGTAGCCGGCCACATGAAACGACGCCGGGCGCACCACCTTGCCCATGTTCAAGCCAATCGCCGGGTTGCCCGACAGCTCGACCGCGCGCTGCCAGAGCCGGGTCATGGAGTCCTGGGGGAAGCGTGCATCCGGGTCATTCAGCGCGGCGTAATCCAGGCCAAGCTGCTTGAACAAGGCACGGCAATCCAGGCCGTCCATTTCCAGCGCCTTGACTATCCCCATCGCCCAGCTTGCAGAAGTCGTTCGTTCGCTCATGGCGTTTTCTTAACAAGGAAGGCTGAAACGACAGCCAGGAATCCGAAGGATACTAAAGTGGCATCTATTGTCACTGGCTGTTACCACTGATGACTCTAGACTCAAATAAGCTCCCCGCCGAACATCTGTCGGGCAGAACAATAACCAGAGGGCCGACCACTGTGGAAAATGCCAGGCAATTTAACAGCTTCGCCGATTTCTACCCGTATTACCTGAGCGAACACGGCAACAGTACTTGCCGTCGCCTGCACTTTATCGGCACCAGCCTCGTTATCTTCATTCTCGCGTTGGCGATCGGCAAAGGTGCGTGGTGGCTGCTGCTGGCGCTGCCGGTAGCCGGCTACAGCTTTGCCTGGATCGGCCATTTCTTCTTTGAAAAGAATCGCCCGGCGACCTTCCAGCATCCGCTGTACAGCCTGTTGGGGGATTTCGTGATGTACCGCGACATGATTCTGGGCAAGGTGCCGTTCTAGCCCCACGCTTGAAGAACAATAAGAGAGGCTTTGATGAACCAGCAGGCCCGTTTCACCCATATGCAGGATGGTACCCAGGAAGACTGGGCGATCATCGCCAAGGATTTCAGTGCTTACGCCCGGCAATTGCCAAGCCGGATCCTGGCGCATCTACGGCTGCTGGAGGGCGACTTCGGCGGCTTCCCGGTGGACCGCCTGACCCACTCGCTGCAAACCGCCAGCCGCGCCTGGCACGATGGCCGGGATGAAGAGTACGTGGTGTGCGCCCTGCTCCACGACATCGGCGACACCCTCGGTTCCTACAACCACCCGGACATCGCCGCCGCGATTCTCAAGCCGTTCGTAAGCGCCGAGAATCTGTGGATGGTGGAGAAGCACGGGATCTTCCAGGGCTACTACTTCTTCCACCACCTGGGGATGGACCGCCACCTGCGCGAGCAATTTGGCGACCACCCGCAGTACCGGCAAACCATCGAGTTCTGCGCGCAGTACGACGCGGCGGCGTTCGACCCGGCCTACGACACCCTGCCGCTGAGCTTCTTCGAGCCGATGCTGGCGCGGGTGTTTGCCCAGCCGAAGAACTCGCTCTACAAGGCGGCGATGGAACGCCAGGGTTAAACCGGCAGCAATGTGCCACCGTGGCCGGTTTGGGTGGCTGGCTCCGGATCTTTGACGATCTCCCGGGCCACCATCAGGATCACGATGGCCGCAATGATGTCGAAAATCGCCAGCACCACAAACAGCGGGCTGTAGCCGACCTTGGTCACCAGCACGCCGAACACCGCAGTAAATGCCGCAGCCCCGATAAACCCGCACATCTGCCCGCCACCGGTGGCGGTGGCCACGTCGTTCTTGCCGAATGAGTCCGAGGCGATGGAAAACAGTGCACCCGACAAGGTCTGGTGGGCGAAACCGCCGACACACAGCAGGGCAATCGCGGTGTAGGCACTGTCCACCAGGCCGATGCACGCCGGGCCGATCATGCACAGGCAACCGAACAGCATCACCAGCTTGCGCGAGGTGAACAGCGAGACCTTGAAGTAGCGGTGGAACAACGGGCTCAGGTAGCCACCCAGCACACAGCCAATGTCGGCGGCCAGGAACGGCAGCCAGGCGAACAGCGCCATTTCCTTGATGTTCATGTGCCGCTCGGTCATCAGGTACAGCGGAATCCAGGCATTGAACGTCTGCCAGGCCGGCTCCGAGAGCATCCGCGCCGAGGCGATGGCGAAAAAGTTGCGGCTCTTGAGGATGCGCTTCCAGCTGGCTTTCTTCTGCACGCCTTCCTTGAGGTGGGTTTCCTGGCCGGCCTCGATGTACTCACGCTCGGCCTGGGCCAGCAGGCGCTGGTCACGCGGGTGCTTGTACAGCAGCAGCCACAGCCCGCTCCACACCAGGCCGATGCCGCCAACGATCAGGAATGCCAACTGCCAGCCGCTGTGCAAAATCGCCCAGACCACCAGTGGCGGCGCCAGCAACGCACCAAACGACGAACCAAAGTTGAACCAGCCGATGGCGACGGAGCGCTCCTTGGCCGGGAACCACTCGGTAATCGCCTTGACGCCGCCGGGGAAGCCCGCCGACTCCGTCAGCCCCAGTGCGCCACGGGCCACTGCCAGGCTCTGCCAACCGGTGGCGAATGCCGCCAGGGCACAGACTACCGACCAGGAGATGGCGAAGATGGCAAAGCCCATCTTGGTACCGATCGCATCGATCACATAACCGGCGATCGGCTGCATCAAGGCGTAGCACACCTGCCAGGCAACAACGATGTGGGAATACTGCTCAGTGGAGATGCTCAGGTCGGTCATCAGCGTGGGGGCTGCGACTGAGAGCGTGTTGCGGGCCAGGTAGTTAATAATCAGGCCGACCGTCATCAGCCCGACCATCCACCAACGGATGCCTTTGATTTTCATCGCTTCACCTTAATTATTTTTAGATTTGAGGCGTACGTTCTGCGACCGAGCGCATCCGTATTACGGGCGCTATAAAACTGTAACGTCATATGTCGTCATACAACTGTTAGCGTTATATTCAGTCCGCAGCACGATGTCAATCCGTGAAGGGTGATGTTGTACGATGACAATCGACACCCCTGTGGCGCCACGTCACTTGCGCGGCGGGATGAAGACGCGTTCATTTTCTGAGATAAAATCTTTCTGTCATTTACAGTGCTGTATCCTGCACAGGCTTTTTGAACGCGCGGAATCACCTGCGATTGATAAAACAGATCTTGCGAGGAGCGACGACGATGCACGAAATCCCTAATCTCCCCTTCCCAAGCCTGCACGAAACTGAGCAGCCAACCCCGCAACAGGCCGGTGCCACCAAGCCCGAGCCCAAAGAGGCAAAACCGGTCGACCGCAAGAGCGAAGACTGAGAGCCGTACCCAGACCGTGTGGAAAGCGTGACATTGCGCGCTTTCCACACCGCCTGAACACCGTGAGCCCCGCCATGACCGACACCACCCCCGATACCGCCCTGCTCGACACTGCCTTGCACATGGTCGACGTATGGAACCGCCTCACCCCGGAAAAACAGGCCCTCCTGCTCAAGCGCTTCGGCACCCAGGAAAACGCCCTCGCCGCGTTGGTAACCACGCAACTGCTCAACCCCGCCGATCGCTAAAAGTTTGCTTTGCTGCCCCCGCACGCGCCCAGCATCGGTATCATAAGCAGCCTATCTTTTCCTGCTGCGACAGTGGACCTCTCCCCATGCCAGATACCCAGCGCCCCATGGCGGTCACGCTGCAAGTCGTTTCCATCGTTTTGTTCACCTTCATCGGCTACCTGAATATCGGCATTCCCCTGGCCGTGTTGCCTGGCTATGTGCACAGCGACCTAGGCTTTGGCGCCGTGATCGCGGGCCTTGTGATCAGCGTGCAATACCTGGCCACTCTGCTGAGCCGGCCCTACGCGGGACGCATCATCGATAACCGCGGCAGCAAGCGCGCCGTCATGTACGGCCTGGCCGGTTGCGGCTTGAGCGGCGTGTTCATGTTGCTCTCGGCGTGGCTGTCACACCTGCCGGCGCTGAGCCTCACCAGCCTGCTGATTGGCCGCCTGGTGCTGGGCAGCGCTGAAAGCCTGGTGGGCTCGGGTTCCATCGGCTGGGGCATTGGCCGGGTGGGCGCGGCGAATACCGCCAAGGTCATCTCCTGGAACGGCATCGCCAGCTACGGCGCCCTGGCCATCGGCGCACCGCTGGGGGTGTTGCTGGTCAGTCATTTCGGGCTGTGGAGCATGGGCGTCAGCATCATCCTGCTGGCGGTGCTGGGCCTGCTGCTGGCCTGGCCGAAAGTCGCCGCGCCGATCGTGGTGGGCGAGCGCCTGCCGTTCATGCATGTGCTGGGGCGCGTGTTGCCTCACGGCTGCGGGCTGGCGCTGGGCTCGATCGGGTTTGGCACCATCGCCACCTTCATCACCTTGTATTACGCGACCCAGCATTGGGATAACGCGGTGCTGTGCCTGAGCCTGTTCGGTGCCAGCTTTATCGGGGCGCGGTTGTTGTTCGGCAATTTGATCAACCGCATTGGCGGGTTTCGCGTAGCGATTGCCTGTTTGTCGGTGGAGACGCTGGGGCTGCTGCTGCTGTGGCTGGCGCCGGATCCTCATTTGGCGTTGGCGGGTGCGGCGTTGAGCGGGTTTGGCTTTTCCCTGGTGTTTCCGGCCTTGGGTGTGGAGGCGGTCAACCTGGTGCCCGCCTCGAGCCGGGGTGCGGCGGTGGGGGCGTATTCGCTGTTTATCGATTTGTCGTTGGGGATCACCGGGCCGTTGGCCGGGGCGATTGCGGCGGGGTTCGGGTTTGCCTCGATCTTCCTGTTTGCGGCGATCGCGGCGTTTGGCGGGTTGCTGTTGAGCCTGTATTTGTATCGGCAGGCGCCGAAATACCGCGAGGAGCGGGACGCGGCTTAGAAATCAACCTTGCCGCGGCCGGCCTTGATGCTGCCGCGTTTGGTCTTGGATTCGAGGCGGCGCTTCTTTGAGCCCAGGGTGGGTTTGGTGGGGCGGCGTTTCTTTTCGACCTTGGTGGCGCTGAGGATCAGTTCCACCAGGCGCTCGAGGGCGTCGGCGCGGTTTTGTTCCTGGGTTCGGTATTGCTGGGCCTTGAGGATCAGTACGCCTTCGCTGGTGATGCGTGTGTCGCGCAGGGCCAGCAGGCGTTCCTTGTAGAAGTCAGGCAGGGACGAGGCCGGGATGTCGAAACGCAGGTGCACGGCGCTGGAGACCTTGTTGACGTTTTGACCGCCAGCGCCCTGGGCGCGGATGGCTGTCAGCTCGATCTCGGCGTCGGGGAGGTGCACGTTGTTGGATATCACCAGCATTTTTTGATCGGGCCTTGGGGTGGAGGGGTAAGGATACGCCAATGTGTTGGGCTGCTGGGGGCTGGGGGCTGGGTACATATCCG
>NZ_JACARS010000148.1:0-18568 GCF_013386485.1 Pseudomonas sp. P7758
TGATGGGTGGGGTGGGGATGGTAGGTGAGGATGAGAGCTAACCAATACTAATTGCCCGTGAGGCTTGACCATATAACACCCAAGCAATTTGCGTCGAAGAGACCAGATTGCGGTGTGTGAAGACGAAACGAACCGAAAGTTCGAGATCTTGCAAAACACCGAAAGCTATCACATACCCAATTTGCTGAAGCGAGGCCAACTGGCCACGACTCAGTACCCGAATTTCTTGACGACCATAGAGCATTGGAACCACCTGATCCCATCCCGAACTCAGCAGTGAAACGATGCATCGCCGATGGTAGTGTGGGGTTTCCCCATGTGAGAGTAGGTCATCGTCAAGATTAAATTCCAGAACCCCTGATTGCTTATGCAGTCAGGGGTTTTGTTTTGGGCGGTCGGAAAGTATGGCGAGCGTCTCCACGGTTCCTCACTTGCAGCCTACGATTGTCTTCAATGCTAAAGTCCATCCCTCGATTTTGCTTTTCCCAAGGAAGCCGTTATGCCGGATGCGACGTCCCTCAGTGCTGGATTCATGGTGGTTCACGGCAACCGCCTGGATGAACTGCGCAGCCTGGTTGTCAGCTGGATGCGCCGTTACCCGCTGGCTCCCCTGGAAAACGAAATCGCCCTGGTACAAAGCAACGGTATTGCCCAGTGGCTGAAACTGGCGCTGGCTGAAGACCCTGAAGACGACGACATGGGCGGTTGCGGCATCGCTGCCGCTATTGATGTGCAGCTTCCCGGCAGCTTTATGTGGCAGCTCTATCGCATGGTCCTGGGCAAAGACGAGATCCCGCCCAAATCCCTGCTGGATAAAGCCCCACTGACCTGGCGCCTCATGCGCCTGCTCCCCGAGCTGATCGATCAGCCCCATTTCGAACCCCTGCAACGCTTCCTGACCCACGATACGGATCTGCGCAAACGCTACCAACTCGCGGAACGCCTCGCCGACCTGTTCGACCAATACCAGGTTTACCGTGCCGACTGGCTGGAAGATTGGGCCGCCGGTCGCCATCAACTGCGCAATGGCCGTGGCGAATCCAAACCCTTGAGCCCGGCCAACTGCTGGCAAGCCGAACTGTGGCGCGCCCTGCTGTTGGACGTAGGAGAGGAGGGCATGGCTCAAAGTCGCGCCGGAGTTCACCAACGCTTTATCGAGCGCATCAATAGCCTGGAGCAGGCACCGATAGGCCTGCCCTCCCGCGTGATCGTGTTTGGCATTTCTTCCTTGCCAGCCCAAGCGCTGGAAGCCCTTGCCGGCCTCGCCCGTTTCAGCCAGGTGCTGCTGTGTGTGCACAACCCTTGTCGCCATCACTGGTCCGACATCGTCGCCGACAAAGACCTGCTCCGAAACGAATACAAGCGCCAGGCACGCAAGGCCGGAATGCCGGTCACCATCGACCCGCAAACCCTGCATCAGCACGCCCACCCGCTGCTCGCTGCCTGGGGTAAGCAAGGTCGCGACTACATCAACCTGTTGGACAGCTACGACGACCCCAACAGTTACCGCTCGGCATTCCGTGACGGTCGTATCGACCTGTTCAGCGAGAGCGAGCCCACCACCTTGCTCAACCAACTCCAGGACGACATCCTCGAACTGCGCCCCCTCAACGAAACCCGTGAACTCTGGCCAAGCGTCGACCTGGCGCGCGACACTTCCATTCGCTTCCACATCGCCCACAGTGCCCAACGCGAAGTTGAAGTTCTTCACGACCAGTTACTGCAGCGCTTCAGCGCCGACCCCACGCTGCGCCCACGGGACATCATCGTCATGGTCCCCGACGTCGACAGCTACGCGCCGCATATTCGCGCCGTATTCGGCCAGCTTGAAAGAAGCGACCTACGCTTCATTCCGTTCACGCTTACGGACCAGGGCCAGCGCGGCCGCGATCCGTTACTGATCGCCGTCGAGCACCTGCTCAAGCTCCCGGACAGCCGCTTTCCGGTCAGCGAAATCCTCGACCTGCTCGACGTCCCGGCACTGCGGGAACGCTTCGCCATCAAGGAACGCGACCTGCCGACCCTGCACCGCTGGATCGAAGGCGCCGGTATCCGTTGGGGCCTCAACGCCGAACAACGCGCCGGCCTCGGCTTGCCCCAGGAGCTGGAGCAAAACAGCTGGCGGTTCGGCCTACGTCGCATGCTCCTGGGCTACGCCGTTGGTACGGGCTCTGCCTGCGATGGCATCGAGCCGTACGATGAAATCGGCGGCCTCGATGCGGCCTTGATCGGCCCGCTAGTCGCACTGCTCGATGCGCTGCACGATGCCCACCAGGCACTTTCGCAACCTGCCGCGCCGACAGAGTGGGGCGAGCGCCTGCAGAACCTGATGCAGTTGTTCTTCCTCCCGAGCAACGAGCACGACGACTACCTGTTGGGTCAACTCGAGCAACTGAGAGAAACCTGGCTGGAGACCTGCGAGTCCGTCGGACTGCATGACGAATTACCCCTGACCGTAGTCCGCGAGGCCTGGTTGGCAGGCCTCGACCAAGGCCGACTGTCCCAGCGCTTCCTCGCGGGAGCTGTCAATTTTTGTACCTTGATGCCCATGCGCGCGATCCCATTCAAGCTGGTTTGCCTACTTGGCATGAACGATGGCGACTACCCACGCGCACAACCGCCGCTGGACTTTGACCTGATGGGCAGCGACTACCGCCCAGGCGATCGGTCACGTCGCGAAGACGACCGCTACCTGTTGCTCGAAGCCCTGCTCTCCGCCCGCGACCAGCTCTACATCAGTTGGGTCGGCCGCAGTATCCGCGACAACAGTGATCGCCCGGCATCGGTCCTGATCGGGCAGTTGCGCGACCACATTGCCAGCGGCTGGCACACCACCAGTGGCGAACCACTCCTGGAAGCCACCACCCAGGAACACCCGCTCCAGCCCTTCAGCGCCCGCTACTTCCATGAAGGTGACGAGCTGTTCAGCTACGCCCGCGAATGGCAGTTGCTCCACGCAACCCCGGACAGCCTGCCCGATACCGGCAGCCTCGCACCCTACACCCAGGAAGAACCGTTGAGCCTTGGCCAACTGCAAGACTTCCTGCGCAACCCGGTCAAACACTTTTTCAGCCAGCGCCTGAAAGTGTTTTTCGAAGCCGCCGAAGTCCCGCTGGAAGATGAAGAACCCTTCGTCCTCGATGCACTGCAGCGCTATAACCTGAGCGACAGTTTGCTCACGGCGGCACTCACCCGCCCCGACAACCTCGACGAAGCCCTCAACGCCCAGGCCCTGCGTCTGCAAGGCAGTGGCTTGTTGCCGATGGTTGGTTTCGGCGAATGCCTGCGCAAAGAACTGATCGAGCCTCTGCCCGACCTGTTGCAGCGTTACCAGCAACTCCTGGCACTCTGGCCCACTGCGCACACCAGCGCCGAACCGATCAGTTTTGAGCATCAAGGCATCCAGCTGGAAGGTTGGATCAGTGGCCTGCATCAACGCAGCGATGGCGGCTTTCTAAGCGTCACCGCCATCCCCAACAGCATCGGCTCGATCAAGACCCGTAAGTGGCATCGCCTGATTCGCCCATGGGTCAACCACCTGGTGGCCTGTGCCTGCGGCCTTCCGTTAAGTACCGGCCTGGTCGCCAGCGACGACACACTGCTATTGGCCCCACTTGAGCAAGCCACAGCCCGGGAGCTCCTCGGCAACCTGCTGCTCGCCTGGAAAACCGGCATGAGCGAACCACTGCCGGTCGCCGTTAAAACCGCATTCGCCTGGCTCGGTCAAACCGACCCGGCCAAAGCGCAAGCCGCCGCCAGCAAAGCCTACGAAGGCGACGGCCAAACCAGCGACGGCGAGCGCCGTGAAAGCCCTGCGCTCATCCGACAGTTCCCCGACTACGCCGCCTTGATGGCTAGCGAAGAGTTCGAAGGCTGGTGCGAAACCCTCTATCGGCCGTTGATCAACGCCCCCTGGCGATCACTCACCAGCGCGGAGGCCAGCGCATGAGCGATACAAAACCCCTGGCCCTGGCCTTCCCGCTCAAGGGTAGCCAACTGATCGAAGCCAGTGCCGGCACAGGCAAGACATTTACCATCTCGGCGCTCTACCTGCGTCTGGTACTCGGCCACGGAGGTGACGAATCGGGTTTCGGCCGCGAGTTGCTGCCGCCGCAAATTCTCGTCGTGACCTTCACTGATGCCGCCACCAAAGAGCTGCGTGAACGCATCCGAATCCGCCTGGCAGAAGCCGCGCGTTTTTTCCGCGAAGAAATCGAAGAACCCGACGCGTTGATCGCCGAACTGCGCGACCAATACAGCCCCGAACAATGGCCCGGCTGTGCCAATCGCCTGGACATCGCCGCCCAGTGGATGGATGAAGCCGCCGTCTCGACCATTCACAGCTGGTGCCAGCGCATGCTGCGCGAGCACGCCTTCGACAGCGGGAGCCTGTTCACCCAGACCCTGGAGACCGACCACAGCGACCTGCTCGGCGAAGTGCTGCGCGACTACTGGCGGCTGTTCTGCTACCCGATGCACGACGATGCGCTGAACTGGGTGCGCAACAATTGGGGCGGCCCGGCGGCCCTGATGCCACGGGTACGCGCGCTGTTCGGCAGCGAGCGGCCCACGGATGAAACGCGCGACCCCGCCGAGCTGATCAACGAATGCCTGCAAGAGCGCCGCCAAGCACTCGTCGCGCTCAAGGCACCCTGGCAACAATGGGCAGAAGAATTGCGCAACATTTGCCTGCAGGCCGTCGCCGCCAAAGCCGTCGATGGTCGCAAGATGCAAGCCCGTTACTTCGAACCCTGGTTCGAAAAAATCAGCGCCTGGGCAGCTGACGAGTCTCTCGAACAACTGGACATCGGCACCGGTTTCACCCGCCTGACCCCCGACGGCATGGCCGAAGCCTGGAAAGGCGAACCACCACGCCATCCGGGTATCGACGCCATGGCCAATCTCAAGGCCAGCCTCGACGCCCTGCCAACGCCCGATGCTGCTGTGCTGCAACACGCCGCCGGCTGGGTGGGGAAACGCTTCGAAGAAGAAAAGCGCCGGCGCGCCGAAATGGGCTTCGACGACATGCTGATCCGCCTCAACGCCGCCCTGCAAGCCGACGGCGGCGAGCGTTTGGCCAGCGTGATCCGCGAGCAATTCCCGGTCGCCCTGATCGACGAATTCCAGGACACCGACCCGGTGCAATACAGCATCTTCGACAGCATCTACCGCATCGAAGAAAACCACCTCGACAGCGGCCTGTTCCTGATCGGCGACCCAAAGCAGGCGATCTACGCCTTCCGTGGCGCCGACATCTACACCTACCTGCGCGCGCGCCAGTCCACCACCGGCCGCCATCACACCCTGGGCACCAACTTCCGTTCGAGCCACGCCATGGTCGAGGCGGTAAACCACGTATTCCAGCGCGCAGAAAAAGGCCGTGGAGCGTTCCTGTTCCGTGAACCAGACGGTACGAATCCAGTGCCGTTCCAGTCGGTATTGTCCCAAGGCCGTAAGGAACAACTGCAGGTCAACGGTCAGACGTTGCCTGCGCTGAATCTCTGGCATCTACCCACCGACCAGCCGATCTCCGGCGTGCTCTACCGCCAACAGTTGGCCGCGTCCTGTGCCAGTCAAATCGTCGCGTTACTCAATGGCGGCCAGCAGGGAACTGCCGGATTCCTCGGCAAAGACGCTAGCTTCAAAGGCGTGCTGCCGTCAGACATCGCCATCCTCGTGCGTGACGGCAAGGAAGCCCAGGCCGTGCGCGGTGAACTGGCTGCCCGTGGCGTGCGCAGCGTTTACCTCTCCGATAAGGATTCCGTGTTCGCCGCCCAGGAAGCCCACGACCTGCTGGCCTGGCTCAAGGCCTGTGCCGAGCCGGACGTCGAGCGCCCACTGCGCGCCGCCCTGGCTTGCGTCACCTTGAACCTGTCGCTGCCCGAACTGGAGCGTCTGAACCAGGACGAACTGGCGTGGGAACAACGCGTAATGCAGTTCCGCGATTACCGTACGATCTGGCGCACCCAAGGCGTGCTGCCGATGCTGCGGCGCCTGTTGCACGACTTCAAATTGCCGCAAACCCTGATCACCCGCAGCGATGGCGAGCGGGTATTGACCAACCTGTTGCACCTCTCGGAATTGCTGCAACAGGCGGCCGCAGAGCTGGACGGTGAACAAGCGCTGATTCGCCATCTGGCCGAACATCTCGCGCTTTCCGGCCAGGCCGGTGAAGAGCAGATCCTGCGCCTGGAAAGTGATGAACAGCTGGTCAAAGTGGTAACGATCCACAAATCCAAGGGGCTGGAATACGACCTGGTTTTCCTGCCGTTCATTTGCTCGGCAAAACCGGTGGATGGCAGCCGCCTGCCGTTGCATTACCACGACGCAAACGGCAAATCCCAGGTCAGCCTCAGGCCCACCGCCGAGTTGATCGCCCAAGCCGACGATGAGCGCCTGGCCGAAGACTTGCGTCTGTTTTACGTGGCGCTGACCCGCGCCAAACACGCCTGCTGGCTGGGCATCGCCGACCTCAAGCGTGGCAATAACAACAGCTCGGTGCTGCACCTGTCGGCCCTGGGCTACTTGCTCGGCGGCGGCGCTTCACTTGGCGAGTCCGGCGGCCTGGCCCGCTGGTTGCTTGACCTGCAGGAAGGTTGCCCGGCACTGCATTACGCAGAAATGCCCGAGGCCGATGCGGTCGTATTCCACCCGCCGCGTAACGAAGCCACCTTGCTCGCGCCGCTGCTGCCCAAGCGCAAGGCGGCAGAAAACTGGTGGATCGCTTCCTACAGTGCGCTGCGTATCGGCGAGAGCATGAGTGCGGCGAGCCTCGAAGCGCCGGAAAGCCCACAAGCGCAGAAGCTGTTCGATGACGAACGCCTCGACCCGGATGCCCCACGCGAAGTGCCGGCTTCCGGTGGCGATATTCACCGTTTCCCACGCGGGCCGAATCCCGGCACTTTCCTCCATGGCCTGCTGGAATGGGCGGGCGGCGAAGGCTTCAATGTTACCCCGGAGGCTATCGAAGATGCGGTCGCCCGCCGCTGCAACCGACGCGGCTGGGAAGGCTGGATCGGCACACTCGGCGGTTGGCTCGGGCATCTGTTGCAAGCCCGGTTGCCGCTGGGCAACGGGCAGGTGGCCCTTAGCGAGTTGCGGCAGTACCAGATCGAAATGGAGTTCTGGTTTGCCAGCCACAAAGTCGACGTCCTCGCACTCGACAAACTGGTGTGCCAGCACACTCACAATGGCGTATCCCGCGTGGCCGCCGAACCGGTGCTGCTCAATGGCATGTTCAAGGGTTTTATCGACCTGACCTTTGAGCACGAAGGCCGCTACTACGTGGCCGACTACAAATCCAATTGGCTTGGTCCCGATGATTCGGCCTACACGCAGCAGGCCATGGAACTGTCGATCCTCGACCATCGTTACGACCTGCAATACGTACTTTACCTGCTGGCCCTGCATCGCCAGCTGAAGGCGCGGCTGCCGGATTACGACTACGACCGTCACGTCGGCGGCGCGTTATACCTGTTCCTGCGGGGCACCCATTCCGCGAGCCAGGGCGCGTATTTCACCCGACCACCCCGGGAATTGATCGAAAGCCTGGACCTGCTGTTCCAGGGCAAACCGCTGCCACCCAAGGCCGAGCCCGCCTGGGAACAAGGAGAGCTGCTATGAGCCTGTCGCCGTTACCGCTTGAGGAGCTGACGCCCCTCAGCCGCGCCGCCGACCTGGTGCAACTGCTCGATCTCTGGGTGCAGCGCGGCTGGTTGCGCGCGCTGGACAAGGCCTTTGTCGGCTTCCTCCACGAACTCGATCCGCAGGCTGATCCTTTAGTCCTGCTGGCCGCGGCCCTGACCAGCCACCAACTGGGCCATGGCCATGTATGCCTGGACCTGTTCGAAACCCTCAAGGCCCCGGATTTCGCTCTGTCGCTGCCACCCGAAGGCGATGTGCAAACCGGCGTCATGCTGCTGCCATCACAGTTGCTCGACGGCCTGGACGGCGCCCATTGGTGCCATGCCCTGGCCGCCAGCCGTCTGGTGGCACTGGCCGTCGACGGCAGCGAGGAGGCGCAAAGCCGGCCACTGGTGCTGTCGGGCAAACGCCTGTACTTGCGCCGCTACTGGACCTACGAACGGCGTATCGACAGCGCTTTGCGCCTGCGACTCGCCACCCGGGAAAGCGTTGCCGCCGATCTGCCCGAACGCCTGAATCGCCTGTTCGACCAGGCCCCGCCAGACGGTGTTGTCGACTGGCAAAAACTCGCCTGCGCCTTGGCCACCCGCGGTGCATTCAGCATCGTCACCGGCGGGCCGGGTACCGGCAAGACCACCACGGTGGTGCGTTTGCTTGCGCTGTTGCAGGCCCCCGCCGTGGAAGCGGGCAGCGCGTTGCGCATCCGTCTGGCGGCGCCCACCGGAAAGGCGGCCGCGCGCTTGACCGAGTCCATCAGCCAGCAAGTGCTGTCGCTGAAAGTGCCTGATGCGGTGAAGGAAAAAATCCCGACCCAGGTCACCACCGTTCACCGTTTGCTCGGCAGCCGTCCCGGCACCCGGCACTTCCGGCATCACATCGGCAATCCGTTGCCCCTGGATGTGCTGGTAGTGGACGAAGCCTCGATGATCGACCTGGAAATGATGGCCAACCTGCTGGACGCCTTGCCACCCCATGCTCGCCTGGTGCTGCTGGGTGACAAGGACCAGTTGGCCTCGGTTGAAGCCGGGGCGGTGCTGGGGGATTTGTGCCGCGACGCCGAAGCCGGTTTCTACAGCCCGCAAACCCGCCATTGGCTGCAACAGGTCAGCGGCGAAGACCTCGGCGCCAGCGGCCTGCAGGAAGACCTCGACGGTAGCCACCCCTTGGCGCAACAAGTGGTGATGCTGCGTTACTCGCGGCGTTTCGGCGAAGGCAGCGGCATTGGCCAACTGGCCCGCTGGGTCAACCAGCAAAACCCTGAGCAGGCCCGCAAACTGCTGGCTGCCCGCAGCCATGCCGACCTGTTTTGCGTCAGCCTCAAGGGCGAGCACGACCATGCCCTGGAGCGCCTGGTGCTGGACGGCCATGGCGACGGTGCCCACGGTTATCGCCATTACCTGAAACTGCTGCAGACCGCGCGTCCGTCCCTGGAGACGCCACGGGATGACGAGGCCTGGACTCTGTGGGCGCAGAAGCTGTTGAAAGCCTTCGACGCCTTCCAGCTGCTCTGCGCCGTACGCAAGGGCCCATGGGGCGTGGAGGGCCTGAACCTGCGCATCACCGCCGCGCTGCTCAAGGCCCGGCTGATCGACAGCGACCAGCAATGGTACGAAGGACGCCCGGTGTTGATGACTCGCAACGATTACGGCCTGGGCCTGATGAACGGCGATATCGGTATCGCCCTCAAGCTGCCCGAAAGCGACGGCGGGCCGCAGGTTCTGCGCGTCGCGTTCCCGCGCAACGATGGCCAGGGCGGCGTACGGTTTGTGTTGCCCAGCCGGCTCAACGACGTCGAAACTGTCTACGCGATGACGGTGCATAAATCTCAGGGCTCTGAATTCACCCACACCGCACTGATTTTGCCGGACGCCTTGAACCCGGTGCTTACCAAAGAGCTGATCTACACCGGCATCACCCGCGCCAAGGACTGGTTCAGCCTGATCGAACCCCGGGGTGGCGTATTCGAAGAGGCGGTGAGCCGCAAGGTGAAACGCTTGAGTGGGCTGATGCTGGAACTGGGCACTTGATCGTCAAAGAAGCTGACCGATGGGACATCTAAATTTTCTGATCCAAATGTGTGATTTTTCTTAATAAAATGTCGGAATCCTCCTGGGTGTCACCTCGGGGGTTTTCCGCCGTTGTGCTATCGTTGCGGCATCATCCCGAGAAGATCAAAGAGAATCGCTGCATGAACGTGGCTGTCTCGCCCACAGAGCGAAGTTTGAGCTGGAGACGAATGCTGCTGTTGGCGCTTCTGTGCGTGTTCACGCCCCTCGTTTTTGCCCAGCCGCCTGCCGGCATGGCCGATCAGCGGGCCAAGGCCGTCACCCAAGTGGTCCTGGGTATCCTCAGTTACGCCCGCTGGCCGGTAGAGCCCGCGCAATTGCGTTTGTGCATCGTCGGGCCAACCCAATACACCGATGACCTGGTCAAAGGCACCACCCAGGCTACCGGCCGTCCGGTAGTGGTGCAGCGTTTGCTGGCCGACCATCCAGACATCGCCAATGCCTGCGATGCCGTGTACATCGGCCAATTGACCAGCGACGAGCGCAGCCGCCTGTTCGCGGCATTGATCGGCCATCCGGTGCTCAGCATCAGCGAAGGCGGCGACCAATGCACCGTGGGCAGCCTGTTCTGCCTGCGGGTAGCCGACGAACAGGTGTCGTTCGAGGTCAACCTGGATTCCGTTGCCCGTAGCGGTGTGCGCATTCATCCGAGTGTGCTGCAACTGTCCCGACGTCGAGCGCCGGGGTCATGAGTGTCGATAAGGCGCCAGTGCGTCCTACCTTGCGTTCAGTGATCGGGCGCGGGCACCTGAGCCTGGCGCTGATGGCCGTCAGCATGGCCAGTATCTCCCTGACCCTGCTCGGCGTGCTCGCGCTGCGGGTGTATGCCGACCACAATCTGCACCTGATCGCCCGCTCCATCAACTACACCGTGGAAGCGGCCGTGGTGTTCAACGACAGCGCGGCGGCCACCGAGGCGTTGGGCGTGATCGCCTCGGAGGAAGAAGTGGCCGAGGCGGAAGTCTTCAACGTCGACGGCAAGCAACTGGCCCACTGGGAGCGCCCTGAAACCGGGATGCTGTCGATGATTGAGCTGCAGTTGGCGCATGCCCTGCTCGAACAGCCCATCACCCAGCCGATCCTGCACCAGGGCCAGGTCATCGGCAGCGTGCACCTGACCGGCCACGGCGGCAGCCTGTTGCGCTTCCTGCTCAGCGGCCTTGCCGGGATTCTGGTGTGCACCGCCCTCAGCGCCTGGGTTGCACTGTACCTGGCGCGGCGTTTGTTACGCGGCATCACCGGACCGTTGCACAGCCTGGCCTCGGTGGCCCACGCCGCCCGAAGCGAGCGGGCCTTTGACCGACGCGTACCGCCGGCGAAAATCGCCGAACTCGACAGCCTGGGCAATGACTTCAATGCCCTGCTCGACGAACTGGAGGCCTGGCAGACCCACCTGCAAAGCGAAAACGAAACCCTCGCCCACCAGGCCAGCCACGACAGCCTGACCGGGCTGCCCAACCGTGCGTTCTTCGAAGGTCGGCTGATCCGCGCCCTGCGCAGCGCCGCCAAGCTCAACGAGAAAGTGGCGGTCTTGTTCCTCGACAGCGACCGCTTTAAAGACATCAACGACAACTTCGGCCACGCCGCCGGCGATGCGGTATTGGTGGCAGTGGCTAAGCGCATTCGTGCGCAACTGCGTGAAGACGACCTGGTGGCACGCCTGGGCGGCGATGAATTCGCCATCTTGCTGTCGCCTCTGCACCGACTTGAGGACGCCCAGCGCATTGCCGAAAAAATCATCGCCAGCATGGACGCGCCCATTGCGCTGCCCGGCGACGCCCACGTATTGACCTCACTCAGTATCGGCATCGCCGTCTACCCTGATCATGGCGCCACCCCCGGTAACCTGCTCAACGCCGCCGACGCGGCGATGTACCAGGCCAAACGGCTTTCCCAGGGTGGCCAGCAAACGGCGGAATCGGAGTCCCCCGCCGCCGACGTTCAACACAGGAGTTGATCCCTTGTTCTCGACCGCACGCTTTTTATTCATCACCTTGCTCGTGGCTCTGCTCGCCCTGAGCGGCTGCCAGACCCCGCCGCCCAAAGGCCTGACACCGGCGCAAATCGCCGTGCTCAAACAGCAGGGTTTTGAACTGACTGACGAAGGCTGGGCCTTCGGCCTCTCGGGCAAGGTGCTGTTTGGCAGCGACGTCGAAAGTCTGAATGCCCCCAGCACCGAGATCGTCCAGCGCATCGGCAAGGCGCTGCTGGGCGTGGGCATTGAGCGCGTGCGGGTCGACGGCCACACCGACGCCTCGGGCAAGGAAACCTACAACCAGCAACTGTCCCTGCGCCGAGCCAAAAGCGTCGCGCACGTGTTGGCAGGCGTTGGGATGAAAGAAGAAAACGTACAACTGCGCGGGCTGGGCAGCAGCGAGCCGGTGGCGTCCAACGCGACAGCGGCCGGGCGCACCGAGAATCGCCGGGTGTCGATTGTGGTGATTGCGGACTAGTCTGGCTTTCGGGCAGTTCGAGTTGGAATGCAATCAATGTGGGAGCCGGGCTTGCCCGCGATGGCGGTGGATCAGTTGATGTATTGGGTGACTGACACACTGCTATCGCGGGCAAGCCCGGCTCCCACATTTTATTTAATCGGCAAACACCATCTCCCGCGTTTCCCCCATCAACAACGGCTGATTCTGCTCCGTCACCTCACGGATGTAATCCCACAGCAGGGTGATCCGTTTCAACTTCCTCAAGTCCTCGCGGCAGTACATCCAGAACTGCCGCGTAATGTTTATCTCCTTCGAAAGCACCGGCAGCAATCGCGGGTCCTGTGCCGCCAAAAAGCACGGCAGGATCGCCAGCGAGCGCCCTTGCTGCGCCGCCACGTACTGCGCAATCACGCTGGTGCTGCGCAAACTGGCGCTGGCGCCGGGCACTACATTGGCCAGGTACAGCAGCTCTGAACTGAACGCTAAATCATCCACGTAGCTGATAAACGGATGCTCGGCCAGGTCCGCCGCCCGGCGGATGGGCGGGTGCTGGTCCAGGTATTCCTGCGTCGCGTACAGCTGCAGCTTGTAGTCGCACAGCTTGCAGCACACGTACGGCCCATGCTCCGGCCGTTCCAGGGCGATGACGATATCCGCCTCGCGCTTGGACAGGCTGATGAAGTGGGGCAGGGGCAGGATGTCCACCGAGATCGCCGGGTAGGTGTCGACGAAGTGGCTCAGTTGCGGGGTGACGAAGAAGCTGCCGAACCCTTCGGTGCAGCCCATGCGCACGTGGCCGGACAGCGCCACGCCGGACCCGGAAACCTGTTCGCAGGCCATGTGCAACGTGCTTTCGATGGACTCGGCGTAGCCCAGCAGGCGCTGGCCTTCGGTGGTCAATACGAAGCCGTTGGTCCGGGACTTTTCAAACAGGAGAGTGCCCAACGATCCTTCAAGGGAGCTGATGCGCCGCGACACCGTGGTGTAGTCCACGGCCAGGCGCTTGGCAGCGACGCTGGCCTTGCGGGTACGCGCGACTTCGAGGAAAAACTTCAGGTCATCCCAGTTCAGGGAGCCCAGTGACGTGATGTTTTTTTGCATATTGGACCGGCTTTTATGTGCGTTCTTATTAGAAGTTTGCACATCTATACTCCAAAAACAGTCCGAACGCCTCATGTGTAGGAGCGAGCTTGCTCGCGAAGGGCGTTAAAGATAACGCGGCGAGCCTGAATGAATGCGGCGCTCTCCGGTTCTTCGCGAGCAAGCTTGCTCCTACAAAAGTCCGAACGCCTCATCCTCAAGGCGATTCAACGCCTTGGTTCTCTGCATACCTACAAGAATTGGAGACCACATGAACGCATCTGCCGATATTTCCGTAAAACAGGTCAAGCTGCTGATCAACGGCGAGTGGGTCGAATCCAGGACCACCGAATGGCAAGACATCGTCAACCCCGCTACCCAGCAAGTGCTGGCCCGCGTACCGTTTTCCACCCCTGAAGAAGTCAACGCTGCCATCGACGCCGCCCATCGCGCCTTCCAGACCTGGAAGCTGACGCCGATCGGCGCGCGCATGCGCATCATGCTCAAGCTGCAAGCCTTGATCCGCGAGCACTCCAAGCGCATCGCCGTGGTCCTGAGTGCCGAGCAGGGCAAGACCATTGCCGACGCTGAAGGCGACATCTTCCGTGGCCTGGAAGTGGTCGAGCACGCGTGCTCCATCGGCACCCTGCAGATGGGCGAATTCGCTGAAAACGTCGCCGGCGGTGTGGATACCTACACCCTGCGCCAGCCGATCGGCGTGTGCGCCGGCATCACCCCGTTCAACTTCCCGGCGATGATTCCGCTGTGGATGTTCCCGATGGCCATTGCCTGCGGTAACACGTTCGTACTCAAGCCATCGGAACAGGACCCGCTGTCGACCCTGCTGCTGGTTGAACTGGCGCTGGAAGCCGGGGTGCCAGCCGGCGTGCTGAACGTGGTTCACGGCGGCAAGGACGTGGTGGATGCGCTGTGCACCCACAAAGATATCAAGGCCGTGTCCTTCGTCGGTTCGACCGCCGTGGGGACTCACGTCTACGACCTCGCCGGTAAACACGGCAAGCGCGTGCAATCCATGATGGGCGCCAAGAACCACGCCGTGGTGCTGCCGGATGCCAATCGCGAACAAACCCTGAACGCCCTGGTCGGCGCCGGTTTCGGTGCGGCGGGTCAGCGTTGCATGGCAACTTCCGTGGTGGTGCTGGTAGGCGCGGCCAAGCAATGGCTGCCGGACCTCAAGGCCCTGGCGCAAAAGCTCAAGGTGAACGCCGGCAGCGAAGCCGGTACCGATGTGGGTCCGGTAATCTCCAAGCGCGCCAAGGCACGCATTCTCGACCTGATCGAAAGCGGCGTAAAAGAAGGTGCCAAGCTGGAGCTGGATGGCCGCGGCATCAAGGTGCCGGGTTTCGAGGACGGTAACTTCGTCGGCCCAACTCTGTTCTCCGGCGTGACCACCGACATGCAGATCTACACCCAGGAAATCTTCGGCCCGGTACTGGTGGTGCTGGAAGTCGACACCCTCGACCAAGCCATCGCCCTGGTCAACGCCAACCCGTTCGGCAACGGCACCGGCCTGTTCACCCAGAGCGGCGCGGCAGCGCGTAAATTCCAGAGCGAAATCGATGTGGGCCAGGTCGGCATCAACATCCCGATCCCCGTGCCGGTTCCGTTCTTCAGCTTCACCGGTTCCCGTGGTTCGAAACTCGGCGACCTGGGCCCGTACGGCAAGCAAGTGGTGCAGTTCTACACCCAGACCAAAACCGTCACCAGCCGCTGGTTCGACGACGACAGCGTCAACGATGGCGTCAACACCACCATCAACCTGCGCTGATCGAGGAGACGACCATGAAGATTGCATTTATCGGCCTGGGCAACATGGGCGCGCCGATGGCGCGCAACCTGATCAAGGCTGGCCATGCGCTGAACCTGTTCGACCTGAACCAGACCGTGCTCAAGGAACTGGCGGAACTGGGCGGCACCATCAGCGCTTCACCGCGCGCGGCAGCCGAAGGCGCCGAGTTGGTGGTGACCATGCTCCCGGCTGCGGCCCATGTGCGCAGTGTGTGGCTCGGTGAAGACGGCGTGCTCGCCGGCATCGGCAAAGGCGTGCCGGCGGTGGATTGCAGCACCATCGACCCGCAGACCGCCCGCGATGTAGCGGCGGCGGCAGCGAAACAAGGCGTGGTGATGGCGGATGCTCCAGTGTCCGGCGGCACCGGCGGTGCCCAGGCCGGGACGTTGACCTTCATGGTCGGCGCCACCCCGGAACTGTTCGCCACCCTGCAACCGGTGCTGGCGCAGATGGGCCGCAACATCGTCCATTGCGGCGAAGTCGGCACCGGGCAAATCGCCAAGATCTGCAACAACCTGCTGCTGGGTATCACCATGGTCGGCGTCAGCGAAGCCATGGCCCTGGGCGATGCGCTGGGCATCGACACCCAAGTGTTGGCGGGAATCATCAACAGCTCCACCGGGCGCTGCTGGAGTTCGGACACCTACAACCCATGGCCCGGGATTATCGAGACGGCGCCGTCGTCCCGGGGTTATACCGGTGGGTTTGGTGCAGAACTGATGCTCAAGGATCTGGGACTGGCCACTGAAGCGGCCCGCCAGGCACACCAGCCGGTGATCCTCGGCGCAGTGGCGCAGCAGTTGTATCAATCGATGAGCCAACGTGGGGAAGGGGGCAAGGACTTCTCGGCGATCATCAACAGCTATCGAAAACCAAAGTAGGGCGATTGTCCTTCTTCACTGTGGGCCCCTGATTTTTACTGCATAGACCTTCCAGCACCAGCTTACTACTGGTGCTTTTTTTTGACCTGAATAAACCCCTTCGCGACGTTTGTGGGAGGGCGGTATTACTTATCGACTAATGCCTAGGGATAAGGTTTTTTTGCATTGTTATAGTTGTGAAATAAACTTTTACAAGTTTCAGGTGTGACGCTGAAATATCATGTTTTTGATCATGGGTTATTCATTTGGTGAGTGTCCATGGGGCGCTCGATTATCATGCCGTTATAATTGATTTCTCGGTTATGTGTGTTCGGTTTGTCGTGGCTTCCCTCATTAAACACCCATGTTTATTGCGTGTTTACATTTCTCTTTGATGTTGACTACTGCCTCGCTAGTATCGGTTTTGCGAGCGTTGTCATGGTTGCTGCGTCTCGATAACTTCCGCCGAAGCGTTGTACTTTCAAAGTTGTGCAGGTGTGTCAGAGATGGCTAGCGAATGGATGCGTACATCGGGTTTCCCTGGGCTATCGGCCTTATCGAACGAGGCCGCCCTGGAACTTGAAAAAGCCCGCATCCTGGCCCGTCACCTCTCCCGGTTGCTCGACCTCTGGGCTGCGATGCAGTCCAGCCCAAGGCCCGGGCAGGCTTATTCTGACGCCAAGGATGTGCCACCTCATTCGGTGTCAGCGTGTTGCAAGCGCACGCGTGTGGGTCTGCAATGTCGTGAAGAAACCGGCGTCGGTTGATCGCTGTAAATCCTGACCAGTCCTATATAAACGCAAAAAGAGTTTCGTGCTCGGCGGTAACTACCGTCGTGGGCATTCGCTCGCGCTGAAATACGTGTGTCCATATAAAAAACGGGTGAGAGATGAAAAACATAACTATTGTCGACAAGGCAACGGGGACGGCGACAGAGCATGCCTTTGGCAACGCCAGCCTCAAGGGAACCAGCATTGTAAAACTGCCGTTCGGACAAGAAAGCGTTCAATCGTTTCAACAGTCCGGCCAAAACCTGGTGGTCACTCTGAAGTCTGGAGAAACCATCACCATTCAGAACTTTTTTGTGGTGGGAGCCGACGGCTCCGCTAACCAACTGGTACTGGAAAATGCCGACGGAACATTGTTGCTCGGCAACTATTCCACGCCGTATTCGGGTTTCAACTTCACCGAAATCTCGACCCTGGACGACCTGGGTGTGGCAGCCATTGCCGCTGACAGTGCGGTGCCGGACTGGGTGCTGTGGGGCTTGGGCATCCTCGCCGTCGGCGGTACCGCCGCGGCATTGAGCGGTGGTGGCGGTGGTGGTGGCCATCATCAAACGCCAGTTCCTGCACCCGGTGCTGCGACCGGTTTGTCGGTCAACAGCGCGGGCACGGTGGTCAGCGGTAAAGGTCAGCCTGGCACCACAGTCACCGTCAAGGATGCCGCCGGTAACGTACTGGGCACAGGCACTGTGGGTACCGACGGCAACTTCCAGGTCAACCTGGACAAGCCGCAAACCAATGGCGAAACCCTGCAAGTCGTCCTCAAGGATGCCGCGGGTCAGGAATCGCAACCTGCGTCTGTGGTAGCGGGTGATACAACCGCCCCCGCCGCACCGAACGGTTTGGCCGTCAGTGCAGACGGTACAACCGTCAGCGGTAAGGGCGAGCCTAACTCGACCGTGATCATCAAGGATGCCAATGGCGAGGTCCTCGGCACCGGCACCGTGGATGCTGAAGGCAACTTCCAGGTCACCCTGGGAACTGCGCAAACCAATGGCGAAACCCTGCAAGTCACCCTCAAGGATGCTGCCGGCAATGAGTCGTCCGCCAGCCCCGTGGTGGCTGGCGACAGCACCGCCCCGGATGCGCCGACCAACCTGGTGATCAGTGCCGATGGCGCAACTGTCAGCGGTAAAGGTGAACCGAACGCTGCCGTGAGCATCAAGGATGCCAGCGGCAACGTGATCGGTACGGGCACCGTCGGCGCGGATGGCAATTTCCAGGTTTCGCTCGACACACCCGCGCCCGAGGGCGAAAGCCTGGCGATCACGCTCAAAGACGCTGCCGGCAATGAGTCGGCTCCGGGTGCGCTGGTTGTCGCCGATATTGAGACACCGCTTGCGCCGCGCAACCTGGCAATCAGTGACGTGGGTGACACGCTCAGCGGTGAAGGCGCCGCGGCCCACAAAGTCATCGTCCTCAACGATGCTGGTGAAGTGGTCGGCAGCGGAACAGTGGCAGATGACGGCACATTCCTGGTGCAACTGAACTCGCTGCACATCAATGGCGAGCGGCTACGCGTGTTCCTGCGCAACTTCTCGGGCAAGGAATCCCTGCCAGGCATCGTCATCGCGGGGGACACCATCGCCCCGGATGCCCCAACAAACCTGGTGGTTGGCGAAGATGGCAGCACCGTCACCGGCAAGGGCGAACCGCGCGCGACCGTTACCGTGAAAGACGCCGATGGCAACGTGATCGGCACTGGCACGGTCGGCGACGACGGTAATTTTCAAGTCACCCTGGATCCGCTTCAGGTTAACGGCGAAACACTGGCTGTCACATTGACCGATGCAGCAGGCAACGAGTCTGTTCCGGCTTCTGTGATCGCTGTTGATATTGATGATACGGACGCTGATGCCGACGCGGATGCTGATGCCGATGCCGATGC